>JAZFUB010000219.1:0-5034 GCA_036447015.1 Thermoguttaceae bacterium
GGCATCAAGAGCCTTATCAAGCGACTCTACGAGGTGGGGCGGGAAGACATCCGATACGGCGAATGCGATGTGCAGTACTTCGAAGACGTGGCCGTCAACGGTCGCAGTTGCACCGTGATTCAGGTGACTCATCCGGTGCGCCGCACGAACTTCCGCTATCACGTTGCCCGAATCTTCCTGGATGACGAGCTTCAAGTGCCGATTCGCTACGCGGCCTATGACTGGCCGACGGGTGGCGACAACCGCCCGGCGTTGGTGGAAGAGTACACGTATATCGACTTGAAGCTCAATATCGGGCTGACCGACTGGGATTTCGATACCCGCAATGAGGCGTATGGGTTCGGCCGAGACGTCGATCCGAACCGTCTGGCCGTCGACACGCCTTATAACGTGTTTTCAAATTGATACGGGACGGAGGACGATACGTACGACGGGCCTCCGAGCCCGTCGAGATTGTGCGATTCCTTCGCAAAGAGCCTCAAACACTGCCGGTGACACTGTATTTCGACGGCTTCGGAGAGCCATCGTACGAATTTCAAAGCAGGTTCTTAACCGCCATGCCACTCAGGGCCGTTGCGCCACCCCCAGGCGGGCCTCTGCACGAAATCCTCTCTCGCTGCTACAATGGCCCGCTTCACCTGTTCAGTTCAGTCGGGGGGGAGCCATGAAACGTTTGGACACCGTGGCCATTGTCGGACCCGGCCTGATCGGGGGGTCGATCGGGTTGGCACTGCGCAAGCACGATCTGGCCGAAAAGGTGATCGGGATCGGCCGGAAGCAGATGAGTCTGCGGATCGCCCGACGCGTCGGTGCCGTGACAAACACGACGATCGATCTGGCCAAAGGGGTCGCCGACGCCGAACTGATTATCGTCTGCACGCCCGTGGGGCAAATCGTCGACGATGCCCTCAAGGCGGCCGAACATTGCCCGCCGGGCACGCTGATCACCGACGTCGGAGGCGCCAAGGGGCCGATCGTCGCCGCGCTGGACAAGAGCCTGCCTCGCAATTGCCGGTTCTTAGGCGGGCATCCTCTGGCCGGTAGCGAGAAGGCGGGCGCGGCCAACGCCTCGGTCGATCTGTTCGACGGGCGCGTCGCACTGATCACGCCCACGGTGAACACTCGGGCGGAAGACTACGATCTGGTCGAGGAGTTCTGGGAGGCGCTCGGGTCGGTCGTTATCAAGATGTCGGCCGAGGAGCACGACCAATCCTTGGCACTGACGAGCCATCTGCCGCACCTGGCCGCCTCGGCACTGGCGACCACGGTGCCGGAGCGGCTCTTTCGGCTCTCGGGAGCCGGGCTGCTCGACACGACCCGGCTTGCGGCCGGCAACGCGACACTTTGGCGACAGATCATCATGCTCAACCGCGACAATGCGTTGGCCGCCTTGGAACAATACGGAGCGAAGCTCTCGGCCCTGCATGCGGCCATCCGCGACAGCAACGAGAACGAACTGGAACGATTACTAGCGCTAGGCAAGAAGAACCGCGATGCTTTGGGAAGTTGACATCTATTCGGCCGACGGCCAACCCGACCTGATCGCCCGACAAGTGGCCGACTCGGCCGTCGAAATGGCCTTGGCCGAGGACGTGGCCGTTCGATCGGCACGAGGCTATCTGATCCAAGGTCCTTTGGACGAGCGGCAGGTGACGAAGATCGCCGCCGAACTGCTTTCCGACCAGGTCGTCGAACGCACGGTGGTCGCCCCGGTCGGCGACGCGGCACTCAGCGAACCGCCGGACGGTCACGAGCGACTGGTCCACGTCCTGCTAAAGCCGGGCGTGACCGATACCGTGGCCCAGAGCGCGATGGCCGCGATCGCCGACTTCGGTATCGAGGCCGACGCCGTCCGCACACTCAAGAAGTATTGGATCGGCCGGTTGCCCGACGATCAACTCGAACCGCTCTGCTCGAAGATCCTTGCCAACGATGCAATCGAACAGGTGATCGTCGGGCCGTTGGATTTCGAGCACCTGCAACTCGGCTCGACCTACGAGTTCGAACTGCTCTCGGTGCCGATTCGCGACATGGACGACGCGGCGCTGGAACGTTTGGCGATCGAAGGACAGCTCTATCTGTCGCTAATCGAAATGCAGACGATCCAGGCCCGATTTCGCGAGTTGGACCGCGATCCAACCGACATCGAACTCGAAACGATCGCCCAGACATGGAGCGAGCACTGTAGCCACAAAACGCTGGCCGGGCGGATTCATTATTCAGGACCGGGCGAAGAGCGCCACTTCGAGAACATGCTCAAGGAAACGATCTTTGCCGCAACCGTGAAGATCCGCCAGGAAGCGGGCGACGCCGATTGGTGCGTCAGCGTGTTCGAAGACAACGCCGGTATCGTCCGATTCGACGACGAGAACAACATCGTCTTCAAGGTCGAAACGCACAACCACCCCTCGGCCCTGGAGCCCTACGGCGGTGCCAACACGGGCATCGGCGGCGTGATTCGCGATCCGATGGGAACCGGCATGGGCGCCAAGCCGATCTGCAACACGGATGTCTTCTGTTTTGCTCCGCCCGACACACCGGCCGAGTCGATCCCGGCCGGCGTGCTGCATCCCAGACGGGTCATGAAAGGCGTCGTCGAGGGGGTGCGAGACTATGGCAACCGGATGGGGATTCCCACGGTCAACGGCGCGCTCTATTTCGACCCGCGATACTTGGGCAACCCGTTGGTCTATTGCGGCAACATCGGCCTGATTCCCCGCGAGATGTCGTTCAAAGAGACCAAGCCGGGCGATCTGGTGGTGGCCGTCGGCGGGCGGACCGGACGCGACGGCATCCACGGCGCGACGTTCAGCTCGGCCGAACTGACCCACCAAAGCGAATCGCTCAGCGGCGGGGCCGTGCAAATCGGCAACGCAATTACCGAAAAGATGGTGCTCGACGTGCTCCTGGTCGCACGCGACCGGGGACTCTACAGCGCGGTGACCGACTGCGGTGCCGGAGGGTTCTCCAGTGCCGTGGGCGAAATGGGCGAAAAGATCGGGGCCGAAGTATGGCTCGATCGGGCACCCGTCAAGTATGAAGGCCTCTCCTATACCGAAATCTGGATCTCCGAAGCCCAGGAACGCATGGTGCTCTCCGTGCCGGAAGCCGACTGGCAAGAGCTGCATCAACTTTGCGAGTCGGAGGGCGTCGAGGCGACCGTCATCGGAAAGTTCGTCGACACGGGCCGACTCGTGCTGAAGTACAACGACCAACAGGTTGCCGACCTGAGCATGGAGTTTCTCCACGACGGTCGACCGCCGGTCATTCGCGATGCGGTCTACACACCGCCGGCCGTTGTGCCGCTGTCGTTGCCCGAGCGTGAGTCGTGGGACCATACGGACGACTTGCTGCGGATTCTCGGTTCGCTGAACGTGGCCTCCAAGGAATGGGTCGTTCGCCAATACGACCACGAAGTACAGGGCGGCAGTGCGATCAAGCCGCTGGTCGGCATCGACAACGACGGCCCGGGCGATGCGTCGGTCGTGCGCCCGGTGCTCGACTCGCAGCGTGGCATTGTCGTCTCTTGCGGCATGAACCCATACTACGGCGACCTGGACACCTACTGGATGGCCGCCTCGGCAATCGACGAAGCGGTGCGAAATTGTGTGGCCGTCGGCGCCGATCCGACGCGGATTGCGATTCTCGATAATTTCTGTTGGGGAACGACCGACCGGCCCGAAACGCTCGGCTCGCTGGTTCGTGCGGCCTTGGCCTGTTACGATATGGCCGTTGTGTTGCGAACCCCGTTCATCAGCGGCAAGGACAGTCTCAACAACGAGTTCCGGCCCGAGGGAGCCGACCAGCCGATCTCCATCCCGCCCTCGCTGTTGATCAGTGCGATGGGACAGGTCGCCGACGTGTCACGCTGCGTGACGATGGACCTGAAAGAGTCGGGCAACTATCTCTATCAGGTCGGCACAACGAAGAACGAACTGGGCGGCTCGCACTTCGCCCTGGTCCACGAACTTTCCGGTGGCCAGGTGCCAAAGGTCGATGTGGAGGCGGCCAAGGAGACGTTCGCCGCGCTGCACAAAGCGATCGACGCCGGTCTGGTTCGCGCGTGCCACGACCTGAGCGAAGGAGGACTCGCCGTCGCGGTTGCCGAAATGGCCTTTGCCGGCGGGCTGGGGGCAACCGTCACGTTGGATCGCGTGCCGCACGACGAAGACGCCTCGGAGACTGCCTCGCTGCTGTTCAGCGAGTCGAATACCCGATTCCTGGTCGAAGTGCGTCCGGATCGGGCCAAGGCGTTCGAGACGGCGATGGCCGGCATCCCGCATGCCCAAATCGGTCAGGTCTCCGACCGCGACCGGCTGGAGATCCTGGGGCTGAGGATTCCCGTGCCCGACGAACCGCGGGAGACTTGCATGCCGGTGGTTGTCGAGACAAACTTGGTGACCATGAAGGAAGCCTGGCAGAAGCCGTTGCGATGGTAGAGCGGTCGTGTCAACAAGGTTTAGCCGTCGCCGGCACGGCGATGTACAACGAACACCGTTTAGCCGTCGTCGGCACGGCGATGCGTTTGCCCCGGGTCCCACGGGCCGCCGCCCGTGGGCTTGGAAGACGTAAACCAACGTGGCGTAAATCAACGTAGTGCAAAACAACGTAGTGTGAATCGACGTTTGGTTCCGACAACTGATAACCGACTTCAAGCAATCGATCGACGACCATGCCTCAACCCAATGTACTGATCCTTCGAGCTCCCGGGACCAACTGCGACTTGGAAACCGCTTTTGCTTTTCAGCGGGCAGGCGGCAAGACCGAACTGCTGCACGTCAACCGGCTCTTGGAATCGCCCGAGCGGTTCGCCGAGTTCCAGATCGTCTGTATCCCCGGCGGATTCAGCTACGGCGACGACGTGGCGGCCGGACGCATTCTCGGCAATCAGATCCTGCATCACCTGAGAGAACAGTTGGCACAATTCAAGGACGACGGCAAACTGATCCTAGGTATCTGCAACGGCTTTCAAGTGCTGATCAAGTCGGGCGTCCTCTTAGACAACAACGCCGAGACCGGGCCGCCGGCTACGCT
>JAZFUB010000220.1:0-14489 GCA_036447015.1 Thermoguttaceae bacterium
CCTTTGACGGCACGAATCCAGCCGGTACACTCGGGAAACTTGTGGCCCAACTCGCGGCACTTGTCGAGCGTCGCCCGATCGTTCTTCGTGTAGAGGAAGAACTCGGTCTGACGGATCACGCCGTTGGGACCACCCAATTTCGCCAGCAGATCGTAGATGTGGACCATCTGGTCGATCGTATACGGCGGCCGGGCCTGTTGGCCGTCGCGAAACGTCGTATCGGTGATGACGATGTCGCGTTTTTTCACGTCGGCCGGGTCGAACTCGACCGGTTTGCCGTCGATATGCTCGATCAGCGGGCCGTCGAAATGGATCAGCGGCGGCAGATCGTAGTCGAACGTTTTGTCGAGCAGGTTCGGCTCGGTCGAATCGACCAGCGGATGGGAGTTGTGTTTTTCGGACATGTTCAGACCTCGACTCCTTGTTCCTTGCACACTTTGGTGATGTACTCGATCGCGTCGCCGACGGTCTCGACCGACAGCGCGGCATCTTCGTCCATTTCGATGTCGAACTCCTCCTCGAACATGGCGACCAATTCGATCGACTGGACGCTCTCGGCGCCCAGATCGGTGGTGAAGTTGTTTTGCGGTTTGATCTCACTCGTATCCAGTCGCAAGACGGCGGCCGTGACCGCGATGACTCGTTCTTCTACGGTTGCCATGAAAGAATCTCCTAAGCAAAGTTGGCGAATGTTCGTTGTTGAAAAAAGTAGGGTGGGCACTGCCCACCAAAGGAAATATGTCGAGCGAGTTTTGGTGGGCGGTGCCCACCCTACGTCTGTTAGCGTCCGTGTGCGGCGGCCATCAGTCGGCGGCCCTTCTTTACGGCATTCATGCGCGGTCCCTTGGTCAGGTTGAAGATCTCGTCCCACATGGCCTCGTCGGCCGGGGTCCACTCGCGGCCGCGTCGGCTCATGGCCGTCTTGGCCGTTTCGTAGAGTTTCCGCTTGCCGAATCCCTTGGTCACGACGCCTTCGAGGAACCAGCCGAACGACGGGATGAACTTCGGCAGCGGTTTGCCCGTGCCGGCGATCAGCGTCATGGCCCCGACGTAGGCACCCGTGTTGAAGAGCGTGCCGATCGACGTCTTCGTATGATCGCCGATCAGCGCGCCCACTTTGGTCGAACCGGTGTTGATCGGCGCTTTGCCGTCGAGGATGACCGAGACGCTCGAGTAGTCGTTCTTCAGATCGCTGTTGGTCGTCAGGGCTCCGAGGTTGACCCACTCGCCCACGTAGGCGTGACCGAGGAATCCGTCGTGGTACTTGTTCGAGTAGCCGTGAATGATCGACTCCTCGACTTCGCCGCCGACGCGGCACATCGGCCCGATCGAGTTGCCCTCGCGGCACTTGGCCCCCAGCAGGATCGACTTCTTGCCGATGTAGCAGGGTCCTTCGATTCGTGTGAAGGGATGGATCTCGGCGTCCTCGTCGATATAGATCGGCCCCTCGGCCGCGTCGAGCACGACCATCGGATGGATCACCACACCGTCGGCGACGAACACGTCCTTCGCACTGCCGCGGATCGCTCGGGGCTCTTCGATCGTTCCCTCGATGCCATGGTGTCCGATCGCGGCGAAATCCTTGGTCAACTGATCGGGGTTCTCCAGGACCAGTTCCCAGGTATAGTTCCACACGGCAACGTTCGCGTCGACCGCGGGCAGCGACTGCTTGGCCGAGTCGATCAGCCCTTCGATCGAGTCGGTCGTCAGCTTGGCCAGATCGGCTCGAGCGATCCGTGCGTAGACCAGTTCGCCGTCACTGTCGACGGCAATCTCGCTCGGGCCGGTTGCGGCGACGTCGAACTGGTCCGCCTTGACCCGGGCATCGACCAACAGCAGATCGTCGCCGTCGAGCACCGCCGGGTCGTTCACCGGTCGGCTGGTCGTCGCCCGATAGACCTCCGCCATGTAAGGCGGCAAGAAACAAGCCACGTCGGTCGTTTCGATCTTGTCGAGCATCTTATCGAAAAGCGACGTCATGCCGCAGCGCAACTCCCAGATCGGCCGGCTCAAGGCGAGCGGGTAAAAATTCAGTCGCTTCGGCGTCGCGAGGTCAACGTAGATCAATCGCATCAGAGGATTCCTTCTTCTTCGGTGGATCGGATAACCGGCTGCAGCGCGTCCGGCTGCAGTGCATCCGGCTAGGGTGCATCGGGCATCTTGGTCTGAATCCACTCGTAGTAGTCGCTCATCTTCAGTGCCGCGGCCGCCGGATGATCGACAACGAACATCACGTCGGCGTGCAACTGCAGCGCGCTGGCCGTGATCATGCTGGTGACGGGCCCTTCGATCGCTTGAGCCACCGCATCGGCCTTGCTCTCGCCGTTGGCCAGAAGCAGAATCCTCTTCGCCTCGAGAATCGTGCCCACACCCATCGTAATCGCGTAGACGGGCACGTCCTCGGCCGAGTCGAAGAACCGGGCGTTGTCGTCGATCGTCTGCTTCGCCAGGGTCTTGATCCGCGTGCGCGAGCCGAGCGAACTGGTCGGTTCGTTGAACGCGATATGGCCGTCGGAGCCGATCCCCAGGATCTGCAAGTCGATGCCGCCGCACTCGACGATCCGCCGCTCGTACCAACTGCAAAACGCCTCGTAGTTGTCCGTCGTGCCCGAGGGAATGTAGATGTTCTGATTCGAAATGTTGATGTGCCGAAACAGATTCTCGTGCATGAAGTAGTGATAGCTCTGCGGATGCTTCTGCGTCAGCCCCACATACTCATCGAGATTGAACGTCGTCACCTGCGAGAAATCGAGGCCCTCGTCCTGATGCATCCGCACCAGTTCTTTGTAAAGGCCCAACGGGGTCGAACCGGTCGCCAAGCCGAGCACGGCGTTGGGTTTGGAGTTGAGCGTTCGGGCAACGACACGTGCGGCCGATCGACTCATTTCTTCGACCGAGTCTCTGACGATAATTTCCATGGGCGGGCCTCCTGGGTGGGAACCTGATCGGCTATTTCCTATCGATAGAACCCCTGAGTATGGAGATCGGTCGACGGTATGTCAACTCCCGCCCGCATCGCGGGGGAGGCATGCCCCCTTTGGTTATTCATCCAGCCCACCCAGTCTTCCAAATTGCCCCATCTCCGGGTAGAATAACCGCACCCGTTTACGTAAGCCGGGAATTCCTTACGCTGCATACTGATTCACTACGCCAATTACGCATCCACTCCCAAGCCGACCGGTCCCAAGCCCACCGGCGGCGACCGGTGGGACCCGTCCGGAATTCAGTCCCACCGGTCGCCGCCGGTGGGCTTGGGAATTTGTGTCCACCCGCTCAGTTTACTTCACGACGGAGACGCTCATGAATATCCATGCCGTCATTGCGATACTCGGTTGTTGCCTGGTAGCCACCTCGGGCCGTGCGGAAAACGGCCCGACCGTCGAGACGGCGATCATCGGCCGTATGCCCGACGGTACGAAGGTCGAGCAGTACACGTTGACGAACGCACAGGGGCTGCAAGCGACCGTGATCACCTACGGCGCGACGCTGACCGGCGTCAAGACACCCGACCGGCAGGGCAACTTCGAAAACATCACGCTCTATCTCGACGGCTTCGAAGACTACCTCGAAGGTCACCCGTTGTTCGGCTCGGTCGTCGGTCGTTACGCAAATCGGATCGCCGGGGCAAAGTTCACGCTCGACGGCGTCGACTACCCGATCACGCCCAACGCCGGCAAGAACCATATCCACGGAGGCCGAGCCGCCTTCCACAAACTCGCGTGGAAAGCGAAGCCGCTTCGGGCAGCCGACCGCGTGGGCGTCGAGCTTACGCACGTCAGTCCCGACGGGCACGAAGGCTATCCCGGCCGACTCTCCGTCACGGTCGTCTACGAACTGACCAACGACGATGAACTGGTACTGCGATACCTTGCCCGAACCGACAAGCCGACACACGTCAATCTGACCAATCACGCCTATTGGAACCTGGCCGGTGCCGGCTCGGGCGATGTGCTCGACCACGTGCTGACGCTCAACGCCGATCGCTACCTACCGGCCGACGCGCAGAAGATCCCCACCGGCGAACTTCGCTCCGTCGAGGGAACCGTCATGGACTTCCGGCGCCCACAGACCATCGGCTCTCGCATCGATCGGGTCGAAGGCGCCAACTACGACCATTGCTACGTGTTGAACCGCAAGCCCGACGAGAAGCCGTCGCTATGTGCCCGAGCGTTCGACCCGAAGACGGGCCGCGCGATGGACGTCTACACGACGCAGCCGGGCGTGCAACTCTACACGGCCAAGGGTCTCAACGGCCGGCTCCAAGGCGGCGGCAAACCCTACGGCCCCTACCACGGCTTCTGTCTGGAGACGCAATCCTTTCCCGACTCACCCAACCGCCCCGCGTTTCCCTCGACCGTCCTACGCCCCGGCCAAACGTATCGCCACGTAACGATCCACAAGTTCAGCGTTCGACGGCAATAGGCGAGTGGGAAACTCATTCGACGACGAACGAACTCGTTTCTTTCGCACTCAGCCGTCTTCTTCCACGGTATCTCGATTCTCATTGCAGGCCAGGACATGGCCGATTTGCGTCAACAATCCGGGCGAGATATCGACTCTGCGAGATTCTGTCACACACTTCATGCTATCTTCTAACCCGGCTCCTTTGACGATCGTGAGTGCAGCGGCTACGATTGCCGGCGAGCGGCTCATGCCTGCCCCGCAGCAGACCAGTGTTGGCACTTCCTTTCGTATCAGCATCGCTACCGAAGTGATCGCAACGTGCAGCAATTCCGGGCAATTGCCGTTTCCATCCAACAACGGAAACCGGTAGAAGATGAGTTCACGGGGCGGTTGGATCGGTGGTTCTTCGATAGCCAGTTGAACAATGGCTTGGATACGTTTGTCAAAAAGCCCCTGGAAATCGCAGCCATCGCCGGCATGACCAACCCAGAGGCGATAAGGCTTGATTTCGTTCATGTTGGACCCCTCTAACGCTCCCTTTAACGCTCCTGCTCCATCAGCGTCAACTGGTCTTCGATCCAATGGACCAAGCGTGAGCGAGTGGGGAAGTGCAGGCCCACGCCGATAATCAGGATGATGGCCACGATCAGGGCCAGTGGCGATCGCTCCACCGTGTAGGCAACCAGTCCGAAGAAGACGGCCCCTTCGAGCAATGCCGCGGCAACGATCATCTGGATCATGAACAGCATGGCCAGCTTGCCCGCGTCGCCGGTGCGCTCGATGAACTCTGCATTGATGGGCTGGGAACCTCGCCCGGCGGGCAATTTCCAGGTGCCCTCAGTGATGCGGCGTCGGCCTTGGGCAACGATCATTCCGGGAACGATCATTCGGACGACCAGTATCACGAAGGTGAAACCGATTGCCATATAGGTCATTATCGGGAATTGCGGAGCGAGAGCGGCCCTATCGGAACCCACGAAAGCCACCACCAGGAAGGTGAGGCAGCCGACAACCAGCGACCCCACCACAATCTGCATCGTTCGCAGCACCGGGGCCAGTTCGTTTTGCCAATGAGAATCTGACATGGATGGTCTCCTTTGGTGGAAACTGTTGTGAGGACGCAAGGGGGGCCTTTCTTGTGGCTTGACGTCCGGTGCCGATGGTACGATTCGGGTGCCATGGGCAGTATGGCATCCGGCTAACTCCTCTTGATGCGCTCCACCAATTCGTCCAGTTGATCCTCTGAAATCTGCTTGGCCCGCATGGTTCGGAACAGCACGGGCAGCTTATCAACGACTTCGGCATCCGACATCAGATCGGCCGGGATCTCGCCACGCACGGCAGCAGCCACGTCGAACAATTCCATCCACGCATCTGAACCGCGTATGAGTCCGAGTGCCTCCGCGTACTTTTCCAGTCGATCGGCGTCTTGTGGGGGCGGGAACATCCCGCGCTCCAACCGGCTGTGATTTCCCGGATCGAACCCGTTCTGCAAACAAAACTCACGAAGCGAGAGCCCCTTCTGAAGACGCAAACGCTTCAGAAGTGCTCCAAATTTGCTGGCCATTGCCATGCCTCCTTAAACGGCGTCGGTTTGGACAAAAACCATCTTCCATGACGCCGAAGAACATCCATTGTAAACATTGTACAACATTTACAACATTTACAACATCGGTCAAGAGCGAATCGAAACTGTAGGGTACTTATGGGAGGCTTTTAATACACTCAACACCCGTCTTGTCGCGTTCAACCCATCTACACAGTGGCAACTACCCCCCTACTCCAGCGTCGGCTGCACCACTTCCCCCTGCGCCTGCTCCGCCGTATTCTCATACGACCCGAAGAAATCGCTGTTACTGTCCAGCCAGACGGTAATCCGGTGCATTTCTTCCTTCGAGAGCTTCACGTCGTAGTGACCCTTCCCGAGGATCTCGTAGAGCTTCGAGGCGTTGGCTCCGAACTCGCCGGGGATTGTTAGTGGGGTGGTGAACGCGGCGTTGTCGAAGTAGAAGGTGAACGGCTTTAGGTTGTTGTAGGATGGGTAGAAACGGCCCGGGTTTTTGGCTATGTCGCCGGCGCTGAGGTCGAACGCCTTCGGCTCCTCGGCGTGGCACTCGACGCAGTTGCGGTCTAGTACCGGTTGGACGAGCAATGGGAAGCTGAACGGCTTTGTGCCGGCGACGTCGGGTTCGATGCGCGACGGCGGCCGACGCATCGCCAGCGGCAGGTGCGACGGTCGCATGGGCGCGTGGTGGCGCGGCTCGTGACAGCCTTGGCACGTTAGCACTTCGCCCGGGTGGACGTACGTTGCACTGCGCATCGATTGCATGGCCAGGCCGTCGGCATTGAGCGCTTGGAAGTAGACCGGGATGTTGACCGGCAGGGCGAACGACGCGCTGCCGTCCTCTTCGACCGGCACCGTGCCGAGGATTGCCCGGGCTCCCTTCTGGTTGCCGTATCCGATGGCCGGGTTGTGGGCGAAGGGGGTCGTCTTGGGCAGCAGTTGCACGATTCGCAGGTGCGTGATCTTCGTGCCCTCGGGCAGCGGCAGCACGCTGTCGTAGACGTTGACCAGGTTCATCATCGCGACGTTCGGTAGCCGGCTCGGGTCGGGCTCGACGAACTTCTCGCCCGGCTGAAGCGGTCGGCCGTCGAGCACCCTGTTCGGCACGACCGGCGGGATCCGGCGCGGGCGGAGCGGCATCGGGTTGAGGCACGAAATCTTCGGGTCGCGATAGATCAGCGTCCGGTTGCCGAACGTATCGATCAGGTAGATGCCGTAGTTGTTCGCCTCGCCGGCGTTCGACCGACTGAACGCGTCATAGACACAGAGATAGAAATTCTCGTCCAGCGGCCAGGCCGACGCATAGTTGGCCGGGCCGCGGTGCGTCGCACATTCCGACTCGGGAAAGAGCTGGTCGGGCGTCAGTCGCCGGACGGCCGCCATGCGGTAATCGTCCTCGACCTTCGGATCGACGATGACCAGCGACCCGTAGCACTGGCCATGGTGGCACGATGCCGTGGCGATCAGTTTGTGCGAGCCGGGGATCGCTCGGATGTCGGCCTCGAAGTGCGGCCGGTGGCTGGCCGACTGCGGATAGTTGCCCTGGATCACACGCGCGTCGCGACCGTCGGGGGTCGTCACCCACGGGTGATGCGCCTGGTTGAAACCGCGATCGACATAGTCCCAACGCGTGTAGACGATCATGCCGTTGTGGTCGACGCTCGGCTGCCACTCGTTCGTTTCGTGGGAGCTCATGGTGATGATGTCGCTGCCGTCGTAGTTCATCGAATGCAGCGTGAAGCTGGGCACCGGCCGACCGTGGCACCGGCCGTAACCGCCGCGACGCTCCGAGATGAACGCGATCCGCCCGTTGGGCAGGAAACACGGGTCGAAGTCGTTCCACGCCCCGTCGGTCATTTGCGTCAGGTTCGTGCCGTCCGTGTTCACGCTGAAGATGTGCCACGTGTTGTCTTCGTTCCAGACGTAGCTATGGCGCGGCTCCAGCGTCGTGTCGGTGTAGGCGAACAGAATCCGCTTGCCGTCGAACGAGATCTCGGGCGAGAGCCACGCGCCGTCGGCCGTCATCTTCCGGCCCTCGTAGCGGCCGTTCTCGATCGTCGACTTCTCCAGCACGTTGGTCAACGTCGGATCGTCGGAGAACGGATCATCGAGCACAAACAGTCCGCCGCCGGGTCGGGCATGGAAACCGAAGAACTGGTCGCACATGTGATTGCCCGTCTTCTCGGCGTTTGGGTTGAAATGACGCTTGATGAACAGCAGCCGGTCGAAGTCCAACAGCGGGTTGGCCAGCGCGATCTTGCGCCCGACGACGTAAACCTTGCGGAACAGGGAGATCCGGGCGTCGGTGTCTTCGACGTCGACCGCGTCGGCCTGCTCGGCCAGTTTGTCGAGCTCGGCGAGTTGCTTGGAAAGATCGGGCGCGCCGGCCATCGTCTTCAGGTGCTCGGCCAATGCCCGAGCACGACGCAGCACGACGTCGACCGGATCGCGGTCCGTCTCGTGGATGGTCGCGTCGGATCGCTGGGCCGTCTCGATCACATTGTCTCGCCACGGCGAGTTCATCTGCTCGGCCAGCGAGACGAACCGGCCCAGCGGCTCGTCCATCAGGTCTTCCAGCTCCACGCCGCCGATCAGGCCGCGCACCGGCAGGCCGCTCGTCTTGGGCTTCTTGCCGGTCACTTCGAACCTGGCTTCGACCCAGTCGGTATGGTCGTTGGCATAGGTGTCGCCGCCGATGGTGACGATCAGGTCGAGCTTCTTGATGCCGCGAAGGTCGACGTCGACTTTTTCCGGCGGTTGGCCACAACTCATGACGGGGCTCTTGTAGAGTTCCTTGCCATCGCCGCGGATGACGAACTCGGCCGACCCGCCGGTGCCCTTTTCGTCGTCGATACCGACCAAGGCGGTGAACCGAGCGGAGCCGCCGTCGAGGATCACGCGAATGGCTCCCGGCGGATGGGTGCCGACGCCGCGCTGATACTCTTTCCCATTGATCCGCAACGGGTTGCCGTCGACCGATCGGTTTCGCTGCGTCGAGCCCCAACCGGAAGTCGACCGGCTCATGTCCAATTCATCGAGCCAAACGGTCTCGGCCGCGAAAGAAACGCTTGCAAGCAGTAAAACCAACAGGGCCATAACGGCGGGCTTTGTGAAGTTCATCGCGTTACCCTTTTCAAATAATCTGTCGAGAAATCTCGCTGATATCCGAACATACATACGTTTTAGTCTAGTGCAACTGGTAGCGTTTTACAAGAGAATCGTCCGCTGCCTTCTTCGTGGTATTCTTGCCGTAGCCGAAGTCGCAAGACTTCGGGTGAGTAACGAAAACGCCCGAATTCTTGCGAATCCGGCTACCAGAATCCTTCATGGCGTTGGGTGTAGGGGCGCATGGTGTTCTGCTAAGCTGGGTGAATGGCTTCGCATGACATGAACCAATCGCAACTCCGCGTCGTCCGACTCACACCGCCGGGGCGTGGAGCGGTCGCGACGCTCTTGGTCGAAGGACCCACCGCCATCAATGCGGTCGCCGCGCGGTTCCGTGCCAAGAGTGGTCGTCGGTTGACAGCCGATGCGATCGATCGGCTCGTCTTCGGACGCTTTGGCCCTAAACGGGGCGAAGAGGGTCCCAGCGAAGAGATGGTCGTCCGCTGCCACCGCGATGGATCGGTCGAACTGCACTGTCACGGGGGACACGCAACCGTGGCCATGGTCGAGGCGATGTTGCTCGAGCAGGGGTGCGAGGCAGTTGCCTGGCAGGATTGGGTCGCCAGAGGCCATGAAGACCCGATCGCCGCGGCAGCCCATCGAGCCTTGGCCGAGGCACGCACCGAACGGACGGCCTCGATCCTCTTGGACCAATATGGAGGCGCGCTGCGGCGTGCGCTCGACGAGATCGAAGAGTCACTTCGCCTCGACGATGCGGCCTTGGCACACCGTCGGGCCGAGGCCCTGCTTGCCCGAGCCGATCTGGGCCGGCATCTGGTCCGACCGTGGCGCGTGATGCTCGCCGGACGTCCCAACGTGGGTAAGAGCAGTCTGATCAACGCACTGGTAGGCTACCGTCGGGCGATCGTTCACGAGAAGCCCGGCACCACGCGCGATGTCGTCACCGCCACGACGGCCGTCGACGGATGGCCGGTGGAGTTGTCGGACACGGCCGGTTTGTGCAGCACGGACGACGCGATGGAACGGGCAGGCATCGCGCTGGCTCGCGAGCAGCTTCGCAAGGCCGACCTGGTCATTCTCGTGTTCGACGCCGGACGCGATTGGTCGCAGGCGGATCAGGTCTTGCTGGAATCCACACGGCCCCAGTCGCGGCCGCGGCGGCTGGTGGTCCACAACAAATGCGATCTGTCGCCGGCCGCCGGTTCGCGGCCGCCGGGCCTCTCGACCAGCGCAACGACCGGCACGGGTATCGAATCACTGGTTCGCACGATCGCCGCACACTTGGTCCCCGATCCGCCGGAGCCGGGCACCGCGGTACCATTCACGGCCGAGCAGATTCAGCAGGTTGCGTGTCTGGCGAAGCAGAGCCGGCACTCGGGGAATTGACGTCTACCATCAAACTGCCGGCCGTCGGGCAAGCTCGACACGACTAACAATCCAGAATTTGCAGCGCACATCGTGCTGCCGCACCAAAGATCTTTCCTAGCTCCCGCTTTCATCCCATTTACCCTATCCCGCTGTCGTTCCCGGCCTTGGCGGTTTACCGCTGATGACCCGCACAGTGTTTTCCTCAAATTCGGACATATTACTTGAAAAAACCCTTCTGATTGGACGAATTCTCTATAGACTCGGTTCGTCGAATACGAGTAGACTACCGCCCGAGATTTTCCAGACCCAAGCGACATTATTTGCTCGCTCCTGAAAAAAAGGGGGTCCCGAGGCTCGGTATCCGGTCGCCGCGATGGTTCACATCATTTTCTGTTCGGCACAGCCGACCTTTCGGGCGAGGTTCAAGGAGGAACACGCGATGCGATTGACCATGGTCGGACGATTCTCTGTTGCAGCGGTGGCAGCCCTGCTATTGACCGCAACGGTCGGGGCCCAGGAAGCGGAGGTCCCGCCGCAAGACGAACCCTCCACGAGCACGGCTACGCTCAAAGCAGATACGCAGCAGCCGGTTACCCGTATCGGCATCTCGACGGGTGACCAGTCGACCGCCGATCCGCAACCGTCCGCAGCGGATCCGAAAACGGTGGATCTGAAGATGGGCGATTCCACCGCGGCGGAATCCGAGACGGCGAAACCGTTGACTGTACAAAAGCCATCGTCCGGTCTGACGGCTTCGGGGGTGGACGAAGAACCGCTGATTCCTATCCCCGATGGGCTGGAATCGGGTCCGATCGGTATCCAGGCGGCCAGTTTCGCCGAGGTTACGCCCGGGCTGACCACCATGGAGGAGGTCGAAGAGGCCTGGGGCGTACCGAAGGAAATTCGCAAGCAAGACGGTGTGTTGACGCAGCTGTACACGGTCGAACCGTTCAAGCGGGTCGAAGTGAGCTACTTCGACGACAAAGTGGTTTCGATCGTGATCCGCTTCGATCATTCCTTTGCCGTCGACACCCTGCAGGAACAACTCGAGCTGGCCGACGTCCGGCCCGTGTTGGTCTCCGACGAGTTGGGCAGAATTCTCGGCCAGGTGTATCCGGAACGCGGCGTCCTGTTCGCCTTCGCACCGCTCGAGCCGGTAGCCGAACAGCCGGCGGATCCGCCCGTCGTCGCGCCGAGGCAAGTTGTTCAAATCATCCTCGAACCGATCACTGCCGAGCCGTTCGCCCTGCGTGCGGAAACCTATATCGACAGCGACCTCGATCTGAGTAAGCTGGATATCCAACAAGCGCTGAGACTCCAGCCCGACAATGCGCGAGCCCATTGGCTGCATAGCCGCATCCTGGTCGGCTCGGGTATGTTCGACGAAGCGGTTGCCGCGGGCGGGCGAGCCATCGCGTTGGAACCGGAAAACCCTCGTTATCGGGTCACGCAGGCGCAAATCCTCGGTCAGATGGGCCAACTCGACGAAGCGGTCCGCGAGGCCGAAAAGGCCGTCGAAACCAGCCAACGCCGCCGGCATGTGAGAGCGCGCGCCCTGTGCCTGTTGGGTGACTTGACGGCGTCGGGCAAACGACCGAACTTCTCACTGGCAATCGACTATCATATGCGGGCCATCAAGGAAGCCGATCCGTTGGTCGTCGACCCCCATCCGGCCGTGCGACTGGCAGCCAAAGAGGTGCTCGTCGATGCCCATCTCGGCGCCGCACACGACATCGCCTGGGGAAATTGGAACGAGAAGGAGAAGGCCGTTCCGAGATGGCTCGACCGGGCCGACGCTTTCATCAATGATCTGATCGAAAACGAAGGCGGCGATCAGGAGTATCGTTTCCGGGCGAGTACTCGAGCGCTGGCCGCCTGCGTGGGCGTTCGCGGAACCTTGGACCCTGCGAAGTGGGCCGACGAAGCGGTCCGCGTCGGCGAGACCCTGATCGAAGAATCCCAAGATTCGCGCCGCAAGGCCCAATACCAGTGGGACCTCGGAATGGCGCTCTACGACGCCCTGCAAATCTATCAAATGGGCTCCGACCATACGACGGCCCTGAAATACGGCGAACGGGCAATCGAATACCTCGAACAGGGCCATCGGCAGAAGGATACGGCGACGACCGCCTATCTGCTCGGCCGGCTCTATTTCCGCCTGGGAGCCATTCACGCGATTCGCGACGAAAACCACAAGGCGGCGATCACCTGGTTCGACAAAGCCGCGCCGTTGCTACAGAGACCGATTCCCGCGGATATCTATGCCGATGTCGGGCGAAACGGCGAAACGTTCGTCAGCATGGGCGTCTCCTATTGGGAATCGGGACAGCGCGACAAGGCGGTCAGCTTGACCGAACACGGAATCACGCTGATGGAAAAGGCCGTCGGGGCAGGCACGCTCGACGCGTCCGCCTTGGCCATCCCGTACGGCAATCTGGCGTCCATGCACCGTCAACTGGGCAACGCCGATGCGGCCGACCGATTCGAGTCGTTGGCAGCCAAAAACGGCCAGACGACGCTCCAATAACCCGGCACAACTGCTCGCCTTCGATCGATGATCAGAGCCCACCGGCCACAACTGGTGGGCTTTTTCATTGCCCGCCCGAATGTAGCTGGATTCGCAAGAATTCAGGCGGTGCCCCCATTCGCCTTAACTCTTGCGTGTCCAGCTACGGCCGGCTAGTTCTCCAGTGGGAAGACGTCGGCCGCTTGCCAAACGACCGGATGGGACCGACAATGGACGTATGGAATCGATCTATCTTGACCACAATGCGACAACGCCCATCCGCCCCGAGGTGGTTCGGGCAATGGAACGCTGCTACAGCGAGGGTTACGTCAATCCGGCCAGCCAGCATCGACCCGGCCAACGGGCCAAGAAGGTGCTCGAGGACACCCGGGAAAGGATCGCTGAGATCTTGGGCGCCGATCTGGGAGGCTCGCCGCCCGATCGGCTCCTCTTCACCAGCAGTGCCACCGAAGCCAACAATCTGGCACTCTTGGGGATCGCCGGGGCCTACCAGACCGGACCGGGTCAAGTCATTATCTCGTCGATCGAACACAGCAGCGTCATCGGGCCGGCCGAGCACTTGTTGGACGAGGGCTTTCGACTCGACACGCTGGCCGTCACGACCGATGGCGTCGTTCGCGCGGAGTTGTTCCACGATCTGATTGGTGAGAAAACGCGGGTCGTGAGCGTTCTGCTGGGCAACCACGACACGGGCGTCCTGCAGCCGGTTGCCGAATTGGCCGCCCAATGCAACGAGGCGGGCGTGTCGATGCATACCGACGCCGTTCAGGTGGCAGGCAAACTGCCGGTGAACTTCCGTGAACTGGGCGTCGCCGCCATGACCGTCGGGGCCCATAAGCTGGGCGGACCGCTGGGTATCGGAGCACTGATCCTTCGCGATGGCGTGCCGATCGTGCCGATCACGTACGGAGGCCACCAACAGTGGGGGCTGCGGCCGGGAACCGAGTCGGTCCCGTTGGCCGTCGGAATGCTCGTCGCCCTGGAGATCCTGCAAAAGGAGCAACAGCAGCACGCGAGCCATCTGAGCGGCTTGCGCGAGCGTTTCGAGGCCCGCCTGCGAGCCGGCGTGAAGAATCTCGTCATCAACGGCTCGGGAGCGGAGCGGCTTCCGCACACCAGCAACGTCGCCTTTCCCGGTCTCGACGGCCAAATGCTCCTGGTCGCCTTCGACATGGCCGGCGTGGTCTGTTCGGTCGGTTCGGCCTGCTCGAGCGGTTCGGTGGAACTCTCGCCCACCCTGTTGGCCGCCGGGCTGCCAAAAGAGGTCATCAGCAGTTCGCTCCGTTTCAGCGTCGGCTGGACGACGACCGAGCAGGAAATCGACGAGGCAGTGCGTCGAATCCTCTACGTCTACAAAGAACTGGGCGGCGACCAGCCGTTTACGGTGCTTTGACTCGGTGACCGTGTTCTCTACCGTGGCGGTCGTCCCACCCGTCTTCCACGCACAATACCCCCCCATTTATATGTATACCGGTTCTCTCGCACCGTATTTCAGAGAGT
>JAZFUB010000221.1:0-8214 GCA_036447015.1 Thermoguttaceae bacterium
AGTTGACGATCTACAACAGCGAAGACATCACCATGGTCCGCGAGCATCGCTTGCTGACCGTCAAACAGGGGATCAATCGCATCCAGTTTTCCTGGGCCAACACGCTGATCGATCCGACGAGCATCGACTTCCGCATCCTCGACCGGGTGGACCAGGTCGACCTGATCGACACCACGTTTCCCAGTGGCCGCAATGACGCCTTGCAGTGGAACATCCAGAGCGAAATGGCCGGCAAGATCCCGGTCGAGATCCGCTACTTCACCAGCGGCATCACCTGGAAGGCCGACTATGTGGGCATCGCCGATGAGCGGGAGACGAAGCTGCGGCTGACGGGCTACGTCCGCGTGTACAACCAGTCGGGTGAACTCTACGACAACGCCCAAACGCGGCTCGTCGTGGGTACGATCAACCTGGTGGAGAAGATCGCCGATTTGGCCAACCGCCCGCCGCCCGGTAAAGGCGACGAGTCCGATCCGGCGAAACACCACTGGAAAGCCTTCTCGACGGAGGATCGGCAGAAAGTACAGGACGAGTTCCTCGAAGGGATGGACGTGCTCGTCCTTCACGGCCGCGAGCGTGACGTCGAAGCCGTCAAGCAAGTCGTCAAGCAGGGTCTCTCCGAATACTTCCTCTTTACGATCGAAGGCCGCGAGGACATCAAGGACAAAGAGCCCAAGCGGCTGATTTCCATGAAAGTGGCCGACGTGCCACTCGAGTGCGTCTACAAGTTGACCGATCGTGACGGCGGCACGCAGTTCACCAAGTACTACCGTTTCAAAAACCTCGAATTGCTGGACGACGACGGTCAGAAGAAGAAACTGTCGGCCATGGAGAACCTGGGCCTCTCGCCGCTGCCCGACGGTATGGTGCGGCTCTTCTCGCAGTATGAGAACAAGGATCTCGCCTACGTCGGCGGTACCATGACCAAGTACGTGCCGATCGGCGACCGTGTGGAAGTGAACGTCGGTCACGACGCCGATATCACCAACGTCCGGCGGTTGAAGGATCAATATGTCCGCAACATCGTCGCTCGACAGTACAAGCGTCGATTGGATGACACCTACGTGCTCTATTACGACCTGATCGACTACGACGAGACGTTCGTCTACGAGGAAGAGATCGTCTCGGGCAAACCGGTCAAGGTGAAGACCGAACTGGAACGCCGCTTCGACGCCGACGTGATCCTCTGGGCCGACGATGCGCAGCCGACCGACTGGAACTCGGCAAAGCCGGGCGCGTACGTCGATTTGCACGAAGTCTCCGGCCGTAAGGAACGGGTCGATCAGAACCATGTAAAATACTTCCTCGACATGGGGCCCGGCGAGAAACGCTTCGTGACCTACTCGGTCACCTACAAGCGGCGCAAAGTGGGGCCGGAACTCAACGGCGACAAGAGACGCGAGCCAATTCCACGCGAATAACAAACAGATCGGAAACTTGAACATGAAGACGCGAAGATTGTGGTTTGCCCTGCTGCTCTGCACGGCGATTACGGCCGAAGCTGCGGCTGCCGTCGACCTGGTGACCGTCCCCCGGCGCGAAGCGACCCAGTTGACGATCTACAACTCCGAAGACATCACCATGGTCCGCGAGCACCGGCTGCTGACGGTCAAGCAGGGTATCAACCGGATTCAGTTCTCCTGGGCCAATACGCTGATCGATCCGACGAGCATCGATTTTCGGATCCTCGACCAGATCGATAAGGTCGATCTGATCGACACCACGTTTCCCAGCGGTCGCAACGACGCGCTGCAATGGAACATCCGAAGCGAGATGGCCGGCAAGATTCCCGTCGAGATCCGCTACTTCACCAGCGGGATCACCTGGAAGGCCGACTACGTGGGCATCGCCAATCAGGATGAAACGAAACTTGATCTGACCGGCTATGTCCGAGTCTTCAACAACTCGGGCGAGCTTTACGACAACACCCAAACGCGACTGGTCGTCGGCACCATCAATCTGGTCGAGAAGATCGCCGAACTGGCCACGCGACCGGCGCCCCAGTCGGGTGTCGGCGCCTACGGGACGCTTTCGTCGGAGCTTCGTGTAAAGGTGCGGCACGAAATCGAGGAGGCCGTAGAGTTGGCCATGCCCTCGGCCGCGGCGGTGGGCGACTTTGCTGCGGCCGCGGTGCCGAAGCGGGTCGTCAAGCAGGGGCTGTCGGAATACTTTCTCTTCACGATCGAAGGTCGCGAGGATATCAAGAACGCCGAGCCGAAACGGCTGGTTTCCATGACCGTGGCCGAAGTGCCGTTGGAGGTCGTCTACAAGCTGTCGGACCGTGACGGGGGAACCCGGTTCACCAAGTTCTATCGATTCAAGAACCTCGAACTGCTCGACGACGACGGAGAGAAGAAGGACCTGCCGGCCATGGAGAATCTGGGGCTTTCGCCCCTGCCGGACGGCATGGTGCGGCTCTTCTCCGAGTACGAGAACAAGGACCTCGCCTATGTGGGCGGCACCGCCACGAAGTACGTGCCGATCGGCGATCGGGTCGAGGTGAACGTCGGCATCGACGGCGACATTACGATCGCTCGTCGCCTAAAGGACCAGAAGATCACCAACGTCGTGGCCCGGCAGAACAAGCGCCGCCTGGATGACACGTACGTCTGGTACTACGACCTGGTCGACTACGACGAGACGTTCTACAAAGAGGAAGAGATCGTCTCGGTCAAGCCGGTCGAGGTAAAGACCGAACTGGAACGGAGTTTCGAAGCCGACGTGGTCCTCTGGGCCGACGATGCCCAGCCGGCCGACTGGAACTCGGCAAAGCCGGGCGCGTACGTCGATCTGCACGAGGTGTCGGGCCGCAAGGAACGGGTCGACCAGAACCACGTAAAATACTTTCTCGACCTGACGCCGGGCGAGAAACGGTTCGTCACCTACAGCGTGACGTACAAACGCCGCAAGATGGGGCCGGAACTGAACGGCTATAAACGACGCGAACCGATTTAGAAACCGTAGGGTGCGTCTGGACGCACCATGGACTTGCTCCCGATTTCCAGATGGTGCGTCCAGACGCACTCTACATCTACATCGCCGTGCCGACGACGGCTAAACGATGACGTAAACCACGAATAAGAAGGACAAACGATGAAAACGAAACTCGCACTTGCCGCGGTGGTGTTGGCCGCCTTGGCCGCAACGGCCCACGCTCGGATCAAACTGACGACGTTGCCCGAACGGGAAACCGTTCGCGTGGATATCCAGAACGGGCGTTTCACGCTCGTCGAGGAGGAGCGGACCGTCAATCTTCAACAGGGCCGAAACCAGGTCGACTTCTCCTGGGCCAACATCTCGATCGACAAGGATTCGATCGTCTTTCGCATCATCGACGCCGAGGGCGAGGTGAACGTGTTGAACACGAACTATCCGCCCGACGAAAACGCGCTCTATTGGGCCGTCAGCGCCGAGAAGGCCGGCCCGGCCGTGATTCGGGTCTCGTACCTGATCGGCAACATGGCCGCGCTGCCGAGCTACCAGGGCATCGTCGAAAACGATGAGAAGTCGCTCTTGCTGCAGGTCTACATGACCGTGACCAACACGTCGGGCGAAAGCTTCGGTACTTGCACCGTTCAGCCCGGCGTCGGCAAGACGACCGTCCGTTACTTCAACAACGGCGAACGGAAACGGATGCTGGCGGCCAAGTTCGCCGAAGTGCCGATCGCGAAACGGTACGTCTTCGACGCCCAGATCGACCAGGAGCGCACCCGGATGTATTACCGGTTGATCAACGACCGCGAGAACAAGTTGGGCCAGTTTCCCTTGCCCTACGGAAAGGTCCGACTGTTCATCAAGGAGCCTGCCTCCGACGACGACGAGATCCGCAGCCAGGCGTTCCTCGGCGAAGACTGGGCCAAGTACACACCGCTGTTCGCTCCGCTGGATCTCTACGTCGGCGTGGCCCAGGACGTGAAGGTCGAACGGTTCGCCATGCAGCCGGAAGAAGGCCCCCAGAAGGCGTTCGACGAAATCACTTGCCCGCGGTTCACGCTCGACGGCAAAGAGGGCGTCACCAAGCCGCAGTTCCGTCACCAACGCACACGGTTGCGATATCGGCTGCAGAACTTCAAGACCGAACTGGGCGAGCCGATCACGGTGCCGCTGACGATCAAGGAGCACGTCGACGGCGAATGGATCATCGAGAAGGTGGTGCTCAAGGAGCTCGAAGGCGAGCGGAACGATCTGGTCGAAAAGGAGATTCCGCACGCCGATCTGTTCGAGATCAAACGGATCGACACGGCCAATGTCGAATTCGAGATGCAACTGCCCCCGACGACGATCGAGAAGAAGTACGACCTGTACGTGACGATCCTGCGGAAGAACCGGCGGTATGGAGCAGTCCCCGTCCCGGCTCCCAAATAGAAGCACTAACGACCACTCGGCCGAAGAAGGAGGATTCCGGGTTCAGAGATCCGGGAACACGCATGATGGGGGTGCTGACACCCACCCCATGTGTCTGTAGTCATGCTGCAGACACCACCTTTGGCCACCTTACGCCAGTCGGCCGGTTGACACGTTGGCGTGCGTCAGGTAGAAGAACAAGGTTTAGGGTCTGTCTGCGAGGGCCCGTCGAACCTGTTCTCCACCTCTCCCGCCTTCGGAAAAGCCCCCCATGGCCAAGGCGAAAGCATCGAAAAAGAAGGCGAAAACGGCCGCCGGCAAGGTGAAGAAGGTCGTGCGCGCCAAGCCCCGGAACAAGCCCCAGAATGCGCCGACGTTGGAGTCGCAAGTCACCTCGCTGGACCGTCAACTGCTGAAGTTGGTGCAGGATCGGGCGAAACTCGTCCAGAAAATGGCCAAACGTCAAGACTCGGCGGTCGAACTGCATCTGGCCGCATCGCTGGACGAGCAGGCCTTGTCCAGTTTGGTCGAGCGCAGCCGAGGGCCGTTGCCGCGACGTACGGTGAGAGCCATTTTTGGGGAGCTTGCCAGCGGATGCCGATCGCTGGTTCGGGAATTGCGAATCGCTTTCCTGGGCCCCCAGCACAGCTACAGCCACTTGGCCGCCATGCACCGATTCGGACAGAGCGTCGAGTTCGTGCCCGTCGGCAGCATCCCGGCCGTCTTCGAGGAGGTCAATCGGGGCCATTCCGATTTTGGGATCGTGCCGGTCGAGAACTCGACCGACGGGCGCATTGCCGATACGCTGGACATGTTCACACGGCTTCCGGTGCGTATCTGCGGCGAGGTCGAGATCGAGATCCACCACACCCTGCTGGGAAAATGCCCAAGGAGGGAGGTTCGCGAGGTCTACAGTCGGCCCCAGGCACTGTCGCAATGCCGCAATTGGCTGGCAAAGCACTTGCCGGCCGCGCGAACGATCGAAGTGACCAGTACGTCGACGGCCGCCCAGTTGGCCAAGGAGAAGCCCGGCGCCGCGGCGATCGCCAGCCTGCAGGCGGGCGTTCACTATGCCCTGGATATCCTGGCCGAGCAGATCGAGGACAATCCGTCGAACACGACCCGATTTGCCGTCATCGGTGACGAATCGTCTCCGCCGACCGGCAACGACCGCACGGCCATCCTGTTCCAGGTGGAGCATCGACCCGGGGCATTGGCCGAGGCGATGAACGTCTTCAAGCGGAACCGACTCAACCTGACGTGGATCGAGTCGTTCCCCATTCCCGGCGTAAAGCGGGGATACCTGTTCTTCGTGGAGTTGGAAGGGCACGAGCAGGACCTACGGATTCGACGAGCGATCGCCACCTTGGGCAGCAAGGCTTTGCGGCTGGAGATTCTCGGATCCTTTCCCGCTTCTTCAGTGGCCGAACAGACCGAGAGCTGATAACACCGAAACGACCCGAACAACGAAACGAGAAGACGCGATAACTTCAAGGAGTTCGATTGATGCGACGTCCGTTCATTGCTGGAAACTGGAAGATGAACCTGGACCGGGCCTCGGCCGTGGCGTTGGCCCAGGGGTTGGCGAAGGCGTCGGCCGGGATCGACGGGGTCGACCTGGCCGTCTGCCCGCCGAGCTGTTATTTGGATGCCGTCGGGGCAGCCGTTGCCGGTTCCAACGTGGCGTTGGGGGCCCAAAACGTGTATCACGAGGCCGACGGGGCCTATACCGGGGAAATCAGCGCCTCGATGCTGGGCGATCTCGGATGCAAGTACGTCATCCTCGGTCACAGCGAGCGGCGTCATGTCCTGGGCGAGACGGACCAGGATATCAACAAGAAGGTCCTGGCGGCACTGGCGGCCGGACTGATCCCCATCGTCTGCGTCGGCGAACTGCTCGACGAGCGGGAGGCCGGTAGGACGCTCGATGTGATCCGGCGGCAATTCGACGGTTCGCTGGCCGGGCTGAGCGACGAACAGATGTTGCAGATCGTGATCGCGTACGAACCGGTCTGGGCCATTGGCACCGGCAAGGTTGCCACTCCCCAGCAGGCAGAGGGGGTCCACCTCGACCTTCGCAAGATCATGGTCGACCGTTATAATGAAGAGGTTGCCCAATCGGTCCGAATTCAATATGGGGGCAGTGTGAAGCCCGACAACGCGGCCGAATTGCTCGGACAACCCAATATCGACGGCGCCCTGGTCGGTGGGGCCGCCCTGAAGGTTGATTCGCTGATGGGGATCATCACCGCATCGGTATCCTAATTGAAAGAAGCTATCTATGAGCTATTTTGTGATGTTTATGCTGTTCGTTACAGCCGTGTTCTTGATTCTGCTGGTCCTGGTGCAGCGGGGTAAAGGAGGCGGTCTGGCCGGCGCATTCGGCGGCATGGGCGGCCAGAGTGCATTCGGAACGAAGGCGGGCGACCTGTTCACGAAAATCACGATCGGGGTCGCCTCTTTCTGGATCATTCTGTGCATGTTTGCCGTCTACACCTTGCAACGCGACAACACGGGACCGCTCGACGCAGGGCTCGGCGGTGATGCCGAAGCGGGAATTACCGCGCCTGCAGAGGTGCCCGGAGAAGGTGGTGAGCAGGCCCCTGCTGCTGAGTAGGGGCTTGCCCAGGCTTCCAACCATGGCCGCGGCAACGTCCCAACCCTGGTGCGTTGTCACAACGAAAGGTGCACACAGAGCCACTTTTCTCCGTAGGTCAGGCTGTGCCTGACGAGGTAATCGCGTCGCGTCAGGCATAGCAGTAGCGTCGCGTCAGGCACAGCCTGACCTACTCTGGTAGCTAACAGAGGAGTATCGGTAGTTTGCTTTTGAGCATGACCGGATTTGGTGAGGCACATTGCCAGCAAAACGGCCTGGCCGTCGCGGTCGAGGTGCGCACCATCAACAGCCGCTTCTTCAAGCTCTCGGTTCGTGCGGGCGAGGGTTATGCGGCATGGGAGCCGCAGATCGAGGCCCTCGTGCGGAAATCGATCCGGCGCGGAACGATTCAGGTGAACCTGCGTATCAGTCGGGCAAGCTCGCCGGATGATTTCAAGTTGAACGTCGACGTACTCAACGGCTATCGCCGACAGTTGGAGTCGTTGTGCCAGCAGTGGGAAGTGTCCCAGTCCGTGTCGCCGCAAAGCTTGCTGACGCTGCCGGGCGTGGTCGACGAGCGGACCGGCAATGCGGTCGATCTCGTGGGCGATTGGCCGATCGTCGACCATACGTTGCAAGACGCCATGGAGAGCCTGGCTCAGATGCGTGCGAAGGAAGGTCGTGCCATGGGGGCCGACCTGAACGTCAATTGTCAGACCATGGCAAGCAGTCTCGATAAGATCCGGCAGCGGGCACCGCAGGTCGTCGACGCCTATCGCTCGCGGCTCGAAGAGCGTTTGAAGAAAACCTTGGCCGAGTACGACGTTGCGTTGGACCCGGGCGACGTGATCCGCGAGGTGAGTCTGTTTGCCGACCGGGGTGATATTTCCGAAGAAATCGTTCGCCTCGGCAGCCATCTGGACCAGTTCGCCACGATCATGGATCTGCCGGAGAGTTCCGGCCGAAAACTGGAATTCCTCACGCAGGAAATGTTGCGAGAGACCAATACCATCGGATCGAAAGCCAACGACATCGAGATTGCCCGCCACGTGATCGAGATCAAGGCGGCCATCGAACGTATTCGTGAAATGATCCAGAACATCGAGTGACGTGTGCCGGTGAGTTGCAGCGGGAAGCTGATTATCGTTTCGGGGCCGTCGGGCGCGGGCAAGACAACCGTGCTGCGCGGCGTTTTCGAGAGATTCGACGGGCGGCAGATCCTGCTCAGCAGTGTCTCGGCGACCACCCGGCCGCCAAGACCCGATGAAGTCGAC
>JAZFUB010000222.1:0-13965 GCA_036447015.1 Thermoguttaceae bacterium
GCAGTAGCCGGGGTACCAAACGGATCGCCCGCAGCAGGAGCGGCAGGCTCAGCAGCCGGGGTACCAAACGGATCGCCCGCAGCGGGAGCAGCAGGTTCGGCAGCCGGGGCACCAAACGGCTCGTCTGCAGCAGGCTCGGCAGCCGGTGTGCCGAACGGCTCGTCCTCAGCAGTTGCAGCGGCGGAATCATCCGCCAAATCGGAAAAAGCCTTGCCCAGCGACTTCCCAAGGGCATCAAACACCTTACCGGGATTCTCTACGGAAGCCGGTTCGGCGGCCGGTGGAGGCTCGGATTGCGTCGCCGGTTCGGCGAACGGTGTGCTCTCGGCCGGTTCGGCGAACGGTGCGTCCTCGACCGGTTCGGGAAGTGGCGTGTTGGCCGGCAGTCGCAATACGCGACCTTGCTCCTGCTCGATCTGTTCGTACCGTTGCTGGCGGATGTCGTCGGACTGTTTCAATGCCGCCAGTCGGGCCGCCATGCGACGTTGTTCCAACTCGACGCGGGCGCTGCCCTGGACCCGTTCGAGCGCCTTGCCCACGTTGTAGAACCGATTGGAATCGAGGCTTTCGAGTCTGGCTCCCGTCGCATAATCGGTCCAGGCCTCGTCGCTCCGGCCAAGCTTCAAGTAGACCAGCCCTCGGAAGAAATAGCATCGCGGATCTTTCGTACCGCCGTCGATGGCCGTCGTCAGATACTCGTGCGACTTGACATAGTCCTGCGAAAAATAGGCGTGGACGCCGCTGCCATACATCTGTTCGAGAATGGCGTTTTCGGCATGCGCCGATCCGGCCGACAAAACCACCAAGCCGCCGGCCAGCAGGAAAAGACCGCGAAACATAACTATGCACTCCTTCTAAGGTTCCGATAACAACACGCGCTATAGATGATCGTAATCGAGATTCACGCATTTTTCAAGTAATTCGCACATCCAACGGATCGGCCGAATTCCTCGGGCGACGCCAAGAGCCCCCGAAATGACCCTTCTGTGCAATGGACACTCCCCATGCAGGTGGGTT
Organism: Thermoguttaceae bacterium; assembly: GCA_036447015.1. Taxonomy (GTDB): domain Bacteria; phylum Planctomycetota; class Planctomycetia; order Pirellulales; family Thermoguttaceae; genus JAZFUB01. The sequence goes on from JAZFUB010000222.1 coordinate 1,018, forward strand.
CTCGCTGCTCAACTGCGTTCGATGATTGCAATCTTCGGTAAACCGATTTGCAGGTCCGAGGCGTTGGATGCGGCCGGGAAACGTGTGAATGGGGACTCTGGGAGGGCTGGCGGGGGTCGACTGAGCGAATTCCGACGAAACCTGCCGCGCTCGGCGGGGTTTACTAACTGATGATTGGCGACGCGTGCTTGAGGTCTCTCAGCAGGAGGACTGGAGGAGAGCCTTCCGCGGCGGTCGTGGCACATTTTTTTCACATTCCGAGGAGGTTCGTACGATGAAGTTCTGGACGATGGGTGCAGCCATGTTGGCTTTGGGCGTGTTGGTGGCCGGTCCGGCGTCGGCTCAACAGCCGGACAGGGCACAGATGATGAAGCAGATCCTCGAGAAGTTCGACAAGGACGGCGACGGCAAACTCAATGACGCGGAGAGGGCCGCCGCGAGGAAGGCCATGGCCGAGCGACGAGGGGCCGGATCGAAGGATGCCGAAGCACGCCGTGCGGAATTCATGAAGCGGTTCGACAAGAACGGCGACGGCAAATTCAGCGACGAAGAGAAGGCCGCCGCGAAGAAGGCCTTCGAGGAACAACGCCGCCGCGCTGCCGGTCAGCGCGATCCTCGAGGCGGCCAAATGGCCGAGATCATCAAGAGGTTCGACAAGGACGGCGACGGCAAACTCAGCGATGAAGAACGGGCCGCCGCACGGAAAGCCATGGCCGCGCGTCGCGGTGCCGCGAGCAAGGACAGCGAAGCCCGCCGGGCCGCCATCATCAAGCGGTTCGACAAGAACGGCGACGGTAAACTCAGCGAAGAAGAAGGGGCTGCCGCACGAAAAGCCATGACCGCGAGTCGCGGTGCCGCGAGCAAGGACGGCGAAGCCCGCCGGGCCGAAATCGTCAAGAAGTTCGACCAGGACGGCGACGGCAAACTCAACGAAAAAGAACGGGCCGCCGCAAAGAAAGCCCTCGGCCAGCAACGCGGCCCGCGGCCCGAGAAGAAACGGGCCGAGAAAAAACCGGCCGAGAAAAAACCGGCCGAGAAGAAACGGGCCGAGAAGAAACCGGCCGAGAAAAAACCGGCCAAGTAAGTAAGGGCAAGAGGTCGGATCGATGGCTCCTCCCGTTCGATCTGAAGCGAACACACCGGCGCGGGTTGGACGCGATCAGTCCGGCCCGCGCCGGTTGTGATTCGGCAGCCCGTTGAAGAAGCCGGGGCCGGTTCAAAACACCATCGATTCCGGCTCGAAGTACTCTTTGGGATGCTTGCAGGCGGGACACTTGCCGGGCGGCTGCTTACCGTCGAAAACATAGCCGCACACGCTGCACTTCCACGCGATCGGTTCTTCTCGGCTGTAGACGGTCCCGTTTTCGACCATCTCGAGCAGTTTGCGGTACCGTTGTTCGTGATGTTTCTCGACCTTGGCGACCTGTTTGAACAGTCGGGCCGCTTCGGCATTGCCCTCCTCTTCGGCCTCCTTGGCGAACTGGGGATACATCTCGGTCGTCTCGTGATGCTCTCCCTCGACGGCCTCTTTGAGGTTGGCCACGGTATCGCCGATTCCGCCCAACAGCGCCAGTTCATCTTTGGCATGACGCATCTCATTGGCGGCGGCCTCCTCGAAGACCTTGGCGATGTAGTGATAGCCTTCCTTTCGGGCGACCTTGGCGAAATAGGTGTACTTGTTGCGAGCCTGCGACTCGCCGGCGAAAGCGGCCAGCAAGTTTTCTTCGGTCTTGCTCATGGTTTCTCCCATCGGTCTACAGTCCTGATTGGCGGCGGTTGATCCGGCCACCGTCCGTTTAGATCCAACGGCCCAGTATAGGCCGACCGTCCGTTGACGTCGAGGGGGTGCCGATGCCGACTGAGGCTAAAGTAACGCCATGGCTCCCTTGTTTGCAGTACCCGAGTGGTTATGATTGCTGCTGAGGGGTTGATAATGTCAAACATGCGATGGAGGCTCGACCATGAGCGAATCGGCCAACACGACGGCGAACGGATCTCGAGGCTCGCGTCTGCTGCGCCGCTGCGGCAGCCCGTCGCTGATCTTCTTTCTGCTGATGATCGCGGGGGGACTGTACGCGGGAATCTACGTTCCGCCGACCTGGTCGATCGAAAGGATCGCGCTCGACGTCGCGAAGGATGACGAGGGCCGGCTTTCCTATAAGTTCAAAGGCGAGCCCAAGCCGATCGACGTTTGCGTGCCGATGGAGGACGCCCAACTGGGTGCAACGCGGATCGAACGGCTCAATGCCGAGGGCCGGTCGCCCGACGTGAAGCAGGAATATGCGTTCGAGGCGGCCACCGTCGACGGCAAGCCGGTCACGCTCTACTACGAACTGAAGGCCACGCAACACTGGGGGCTCTGGTCGTTGCTGCCGGCATTGGCGGCCGTGGGGCTCTGTTGGTTGACTCGGGAACCGTTGCTCTCGCTGTTCGGCGGGATCGTCGTCGGGGCGTTGCTGCTGGCCCAATACGACCTGACCGACGCGGTCCTTGTGGAAAACCTGGCCACACCCGAGGCCGCGGGAGTTCTGCTGTTGTATCTTTGGCTGTTGGGCGGGCTGTTGGGCGTATGGAGCCGAACCGGCGCGCCGCAGGCGTTCGCCGATCTGATGACGGAGAAATTCGTTCGCGGGCCGAGGACCGCCAAGCTGGTCGCGTGGTGCCTCGGCGTGATCTTCTTCCAAGGCGGCACCGTCAGCACGGTGCTGGTCGGCACGACCGTCAAGGCGCTGGCCGACAGGGAACGCGTCAGCCACGAAGAACTCGCCTACATCGTCGACTCGACCGCCTCGCCGATCGCCTCGCAACTGGCGCTGAACGCGTGGCCCGGCTACGTCCAGGCATTCATCTTCGTCGCCGGCGTTCCCTGGCTGGCCACCGAGTCCGATCGGATTTCGTTCTTCTTCCGCAGCGTGCCGTTCTGCTTCTACGCGATCTTCGCCGTCTTGTTCACTTTGCTGCTGAGCCTCGAATGCTCACCGTTCCTTGGCCGTCGGATGAAGGAGGCCATACGCCGCTCGCGCGAGACGGGCCAACTCGATCACCCCGATGCCGAGCCGCTCAGTGCCAAGGAGCTGCACTCCAGCCACGTGCCGGCAGGCTACACACCGCACGTGATCGAGTTCTTTCTTCCCCTGGGCACGCTGATCGGCATCGCCATCGGCACGTTCATCGTCACCGGCTCGCCGCAAGTGCGGTGGGCCTTCGGGGCGGCCCTGATGGTTGCGATGGTCCATGCACTGTTGCGTGGCATGCGGCTGAAACACCTGATGGACGGGCTGAGCGACGGGCTCAAGGGCGTCGTGCTCGGGTCGGTGATCCTGCTGCTGGCCATCATCATCGGCAACATCAGCAAGGAGGCCGGCGGTGGGCTCTACCTGGTCGAGTTGCTCGGCGACCGCGTGCCCTATTGGGCCCTGCCGGTGATGCTCCAGGTGTTGACGATCATCATCGCCTTTTCCACGGGCACGAGTTGGGGCACCTATGCCGTGGCCTTCCCGCTGGCCATGCCGCTGAGTTGGGCCGTCGCCCAAGCCAATGGCCTGGAGCACCCGATGTTCTTCATGACGATCTGCTTCGCGGCCGTGATGGACGGAAGCGTCTCGGGCGACCAGTGCTCGCCGATCTCCGACACCACCGTGCTCAGCGCCATGTGTACCGGCTGCGACCTGATGGACCACGTCCGCACCCAGTTGCCCCAAGCGTCGGTGGCCGCACTGTTGGCAGGGATTTGCTGGACGGCCGTCGCCGCGATCTTTTGTTAGGCAGCTAACCGCCAAAAATGCCGGTCGCGTACCAGATGCCGTTGGAGCCGCGTTTCATGTCGTAGCCGTAGAAATCGTGATGGGCGCTGACCGCACTCCAATGGCCCGACGAAAACCGCCAACAGCGAACGCATTCGATGGCCGCTTCCACCAACTTCTCACCCGGCCAACTCTCTGCCGCAACCTCGCACGCCAGCAGCCCGCCGGGCAGCTTGGCGTTGATGCGATGGAATCGGGTCGACCAGTGGTGGTGTCCCTGGAGCCGAATTCGGGCCTGATATCGCGAATGACTTTCTGCTTCCTTCACCAGGTTCGCGTCGATGCGGCCCTCGGTGCTCGAGGGTCTCTCGGGATGGATTCGCACGGCATAGATGAGCGTACGCTGCGTGAGCGTGCCGGGCGGCAGATCGAGAATCGCGGCCATCCGCTCCGGTGGATACGACAACTCGTCGGTGATCGGAAACGTGCTGACGACGCAACCATGGTACGGAGCCTCCCGATGGACGAAATCGAGGATCGCCACGCCGGGCCGGCCCAACATTTCCCGAAACACCCCATGCTCGAGCAACGTAGACTCCTTGCCGTCGATCGTGATCTTCGTGTCCAGCGGAAGCTTCGCACAGACATATTCCCGCAGCTTCGAGGCAATCATCGGATCCGTCAGCGTGCCCGTTTCGAAATCTTCGCATAGGCGGTCCGAGAGTTCGCAAAAGTGAAGCAGCAGCATCTTGCCTTCGAGTCGGGCCTCGGCAAATGCCTGGCCATAGTCGGTATGCCACCGGATCTCGATCGGGACGGAGTCGTGGGGTGACGCTTCCCCGCCCGCCGGCGCCGCGGCCAAGTCGCCTTTACAGCAAAGGAGTGACCAGACAACAACGAACAGGATGGATCGGACGGCTGAATGTTGGATGGCGGCATACATGGCGTTGTCCAATTGAGGGTGTCGGGTTGACTTGAGGGGATTGCACTAATTGCACAACCCAGTATAATTGGGCAGTCTGGATGGAATCAAATGGTCACCCGGCTTTTCTGCGGTGATCCGGATGATCGAGCAACAGGGGGGGCCTCCCGGCACAAGCTCCGCTTGCAGAGCCGGAACATTCGGCGAAACTGTTGCGGTTCAATTCATTACACAGCGGGCAACCGAACGAACCGATGAGACTGAACATGGTCAACACATTGAGAATCCGAATTCTTGCCGTAAGTCTTTTGCTGATTGCCACTTGCGCGAAGACTGCTCCCGGAGCCGAATCGTTTCCTCCGATCGGCGGGCTTGGCGACGCCTGTCGGGAGGCCAAGGCCGAGTACCGACCGCTGAGCGAGATCGACTTGGAGGTCGTCCGAGATGAGCTGGCCGAAGCCTTCGAGCGGCTGGACGGGCGGCTTTCCAGGGACGGTGAAAACGGGGCGCTATGGCGAGAGTTTCTCTGGTGCGACCGTCTTGAAGATGCACTGCAAAGCGAATCGCCGTTGGACGTGTCGACGTTGGCCCGGATCGACAAACGTTTCACTGCTGAACAAGAAGGGCTCAATCTGGTATGGTTCGTCGATGTCCATCAGGCGATGCGACGCTATCGCAGTATGGACCGAAGTATCGACAACCCCCGGTTCCAACCCACCTATGAAGCCCTCTTGGACGCCTTGGCCGAACGTGTCGAAGCGTATGCCTCCGAACCGACCGCCGACGTAGCTGTCGAGATCGGCCAAGCCGTCGGCCAATTGGAGGACTTCCGACAGGTGCCGCAACTGGTTCGAGCGATTCGTCACCATTTCTCGCATCCCAACCTTTTCTTCGAAGTCTCGGCCGACCTGATCTCCGCCGGCATGTCGATGTCCGTTGACGAGACGGGACCGGTACGCGACGTTATTCTGGGTGCCGATATCCGTGGTACCGGGCACACGACGGGCCAACTGTGCGTCAGTCTGGTTCCCGACGCGGATCGAGCTGCAATCGACATGGTGTTGCAGACAACGACCCAGTCGCAGAACATCGCTCGAAAAGGGGGCGTGCGCATCTACAATAACGGCACCACGGTGATCGGAACCCAAAAATCGGTTTGGCTCGACGAGCAAGGCTTCAGCACGATGGGGGCCGTTTCCCAGGCTACGACGCGGACGACGATCACAGGCATTCGTTCCGACCGCGGCAGCAACCTGATCGAAAAGGCAGCTCGGCGGCGTGCCGAGAAGCAGCAACGGGAAGCCGAATGCATCGGCTCGCTCCATGCCGAACAACAAAGCAACCGGCGGGTCGACCAAGAGGTGGGCGAGAGACTAAGCCAAGCCAATGCGGCATTTGTCGACAAGTTCCGCGTGAAGCTAGTCGGCCGAAAGCTCTTCCCGCAGCAGCTTCGTTTCAGCACCACTGAGCAGGCGTTGCAGATCGTCGGCCTGCAGGCCGACGCCTCTCGACTGGCAGCCGCCACGCCACCGCCGGAACTGCCCGACGGATCGGACATTGCACTGCGATTGCATCAGTCGATGGTCGACAATTTCGCTGCCGGCGCCTTGGCCGGGCGTACCGTCGACGACCAACAGCTTCGGAAAATCGTTGTCGACCTACTCGGCGAGATGCCTGAAGTGCTGGAAGTGGAAGAAGAAAACGACGAGCGGTGGGCCGTCTCGTTCGACCGAGACCGCCCGATTACGGTCACGTTCGCCGAGGGGATGCTCACACTGGTTATCCGCGGAAGCAAGTACACCAAGGGCAAGACGGCCTACCCGGCGATGAACATCACGGCCATCTACAAGATCGAGCCGGCCGCTGAAGGGTTCAAGGCGATCCGTCAGGGAGACTTGCAGATCTTCCCGCCCGGCTTCGACCCCCAGTCTGGTGATACACTCTCTACCAGTCTGGTGGTCATTCGTCGGCTCCTCGAACGTCGGATGGGCAAATTTCTGGGCGAGGAGATCGAATTGGGCAGCTTTGTCGTTCCCGACCAGTGGCTCAAAGTCGGGCAGCTCAGGCCGTTGTCCCTAGCCGCCGAGAACGGTTGGCTCACCGTTTGTTGGGAAATGGCATCGCCCGGTCATCCGGCCGGCTCGAATCCGTAACCGGTCCGCAACTGCCTCTCTCAATCGCGACATTTCCCTCAATCACGACCTATAGTTGTGTGGTTGGGTATGCACGCCGAATTGGGAGTCTGAACGTGGTTTTCCTTGTGCTGATGATCGGGGTCTTGAATATCTGCCTCGGCTACGTGCTGGCGGTACACGTGGGCTACGGCCCGCCCGGTCTGCTCGAGGCGTGGGATGCGCTCGGCGGAAGGGCGGAGCCGGTCAGCAACAGGGAAGTCGGTCAGTTCGTCGACGAGATGAACGCGTTGTCGTTGGACGCAATGCTCGACGACGAAGTGGAGGACGACGAACTGTTCGACGAAATCGACCTCGAAGCGTATGAGGACGACGACGACGACGTCGCCGATCTGCTCAACCCGAACTCTCCGGAGAATTGGAACCTGAACGAGAAGTACATCGAGACATCGATCTTGAAGCTCAACCTCGCGATGATCAAGAGCGGCAATCGGGCAACAGAAATCGACACTCGACTGCGGGCGTGCCAGGGAGAATCCGACAAGGAGACGATTCACGACTGTTGCGTCAAACTCAAAGAAGATTGCGAATCCTATCTGACCGAACAGTCCGAAGCGGCCGAAAAGTTCAGCGAGCGCGTCGGCGAGATGGGAGAATTGGCCGGATTGGGTGCCGAGATCGAGATGGGTAACCTCGAACAATCGGCCCAGGTCGAGACCACTCTGAGCAATCTTCAACACATGGACTTCGAGGCCGATCTCGAGGCCGCCAATCATCGATTGCTGGCCGAAATCAACATGCTGCGCGTTGCCCGACACAGAAAGCGTGACAACCAGGAAGAGGCCTTCCTGGCAATGGCCAAGTACGAGAATCGCATGGACGTGATCGTCGAGCAGTTGTACAACGACCCGTTGACGAACCTTCGCAACCGCATCGGGTTGGAAGTGACGCTTTGGCAGTGGTGGAAGCAGAAACGCCACGAGTCACGACAGATGAATGCCGTGCTGTTCGATATCGACGGTTTTGGAAAGATCAACGAAGACTACGGCTCGCTGGTCGGCGATCGGATCCTCTACAATTTCGCCGACCTTCTGCGTGAGAAAGTCAGTAGCGCCGACCTGTTAGGCCGCTACGCCGGCCAGCGGTTTATGGTTATCGTACTCGACGTTGGTCCCCGCACGGCCACCAAAACCGCGGAGACGATCCGCCAAGGATTGGAAGGGATCACGTTCATCAACGCGAAACTCGAAGAGATCCAGGCAACCGTCAGTGCCGGACTGACGGAAGTGAAGCCCGAGGATACGGTGGAAATCCTGTTTGAACGACTGGAAAAGACACTCGAGGAGGCGAAACGCGACGGAGCGAACCGCTCGTTCTTCCACGATGGAGACGAGATGACGCTGGTCGAGTCGCCCAATCTGGGAGCGGAAACGCGGGAAATCCAAGTCTAGGATCACTGCAACATTGAAATGAGCGAGGGAGTCCGACGATGTTTGACGAAACCGACGTTTTTCGGCGCGGTGTGGATCTGCAGGAGAAGAGCAACTACGACGAAGCGATCACCGCTTTCGACGAAGCGATCAAGCTGAACAAGAGGTACGTCGAGGCCTATTACGCTCGGGCAAACGCCTACGAAGCCAAGGGGCAGCACGAAACGGCCATCGAGAACTACAACGAGGTGCTGGCGTTCGCTCCGAACGAAGCGGCCGCCTACTACAACCGGGGTTGTACGTACTCGAAACTGGGTGACCTGGCTCAGGCCGTTGCCGATTACAACGAAGCGATCGAACTCGATCCGAAGTATGCGAAAGCCTATTTCAATCGGGGAACCGTCCATTACAAGGAGAAACGTTTCGAGGAAGCGATGGCCGACTATTCGGCCGCCATCGAGAACGACCCGAAAGACGCCGACCCGTTCGTTTCGCGAGGGCTGATTCACGCCGTCAGCGGCAATTACGATCGGGCGATCGCCGACTACGATCGGGCCATCGAGATCGACTCCGAACACGCCAAGGCCCACGGCAATCGGGGAAATGCGTTGGACAAAATGGGCGATCCCGATAAGGCGATCGAAGAGTATACCCGGGTGATCGAACTGAAGCCGAACGACGCCAAGGCCTTTTCCAATCGGGCCATCATCTACTTCAGAATGGGATCCTACGGCCGGGCGGTTACCGACTATACGGAAGCGATCCGATTGAACCCCAAAAACGTCAAAACCTATTGTAGCCGAGGTGTCGCTTACACCAAGCGGCACGAAACCGACAAGGCCATCGCAGATTTCGACGAAGCGATTCGTCTCGAACCGAAGAACGCCGAAGCCCTCGTCTGTCGCGGGACGGCCCGGGCCGCCAAAGGCGATCGTGAAGGGGCCGTCGAGGACCATACCGAGGCGATCAAACTCGATTCCGAATACGGCAGAGCCTACTACAGCCGGGGGCTCGTCTATGCGGCCGACGGCCATTTCGATCGCGCGATCGCCGACTATACCGAGGTGATTCGCATCAATCCGAATGATGCCAACGCCTTTTGCCATCGCGGTGTCACCTACACGAAGAAGGGCGCAGCCGACGAGGCCATGAAAGATTTCACCGAGGCGATCCGGCTCGATTCGGATTACGTCAAGGCCTACTACAACCGGGGCCTGATCTACATGATCAAGAACGATCTGGACAAGGCGATCACCGACTTCAGCCATGCCATTCGCGTCGATCGGAACAACGTCCGGGCCTATCAGAGCCGCGGACTGGCGCTGGAAAAGAGAGGCGACGTCCAACGCGCCAAAGGCGATATCGCCAGGGCCAAGAAACTGACCGCAGCAAAGAACGCGACCGCCGAGACGGCCGTCTAACACGCCGGTAGTTCCTCGGCAAGCGCGAGGCTGTTGGCTTCTCCTGCCATCCCGGTGTGAGGCGCAATGGAGAGCAGTCGTCGGCCTTCCAGACGTTCGAGCCGGAGTCGTCGATAGCTTGGCGACGTTCGACGAAGGCCGCGGGAGGGGGCCATAGGGCGTTTCATGGCAATGTCCTCTGTCGGATGAAGCATCGTACGAATCGGAATATACCCGCCGCCACAGTGGATGTCAAATTCGCAGAAACAACTACCTGCCTGGTGCTACTGGCCGACGAGCGTGATCGGGCGTTGGGTAAGCTGAGCGGCCGCTAATCCAACAAGCAGCCGGACCAGTAAGACACGCCAAAGATGGCGTAGAACTTCATGCCTCCAGGGCAGGGACGTCTACCCCCCCGCCCAACCCCGGCAACGACCGAATGGCAGCGATCCGCCTTTGCAGAGACCGTGTCAAAGTTCCACGTGCAGGAAGGTCCACCAGTGGCGGCTGGTCCCACCGGTCGCCGCCGGTGGGCTTAGGACCAATCTGTCGCCATCAGTTGATCGACGGCCTGTTCGGTCGTGCTCTTCTTCGATGTTTTGCTCTTCGAACTCATCTGTTCGAACTCGTAGAGCCAGTCGAGGTCGGCCATCTCGGACTCGGCCGTTTCGGTGAGGGACTTCCTTGCGGGGACGGCCTCGAAGCGGATGCCCGTCAGGGCGTAGCTCTTGTTGCCGTCGGCTGTGAGCCCGCCGGGAATGTCGCCCGTGTAGTGCGTCGATTCGATCGAAAACTGGCCGTCGAGGCCCGGGTCGATTCCGATCCAGGCGGCGACGTAGCCCTGGTCGGCACCCGAATTGTAGCCGGCGTTGAACGCCACTTCCGTTGGGCTGACGACCCAGACGCCGTCGCCCTCGCTGTGAACGGGCACCGATGCGTCGGCACCGATCAGTGTGACGAGCGTCCACCGATTCGTGTAGCTCGACCTGCCACGGATCGACGTGCCCGTGAAGTTGTACGTGTAGTCGTCACTCTGATCAAGCCCGCTGAAGGCGTGCGTGTAGCTGGCGGCGCCGCCGATTTCCAGGCTGGTATTCGTCCCGGTGGAGAAGTCGACGTAGGTGTTGAAGACGTCGGCCGCATCGGTTCCGGCGGCCGGTGGACTCGAGTTGTTGTCGATCACCACGCCACTCTCGCTAATCGTCAGCGCTGCCTCGGTCGGCTCGCCGGTGACGATGTCGACCAGCGGCCCGGAGGCCGTGACCATCGTGTCATAGGTCGTCGTGTTGGCATGCGTGCCGGCGCCGGCAATGTGGTCGTTGTAGGCGACGAACCCGACCAATGGCACGATCGACGTCAGGTCGATCAGCCGCAGCATGGTCAATGGGTTGGTCTGGTTGTTTCGCGCGATGACCTGGTCGGTACCGTTGACCAGTCGGTCGCGATTGTAGTCGTACGGATCGTCAACCGTGGTCGGGTTGATGGCCCCATGTCGGAAATTCCGGGCTGCGATTTCATCGGTCGCGTTGACGATCGCGTTGATCGTCTGGTCGCCCGCCTCGCCGATCGCATTGCCGAAGAAGAAGACGTCGGGTTCGGTGAGTCCCGTGTTCGGCGTTGCCAGCACGGTGACCCGGAGCCACTGCTTCTCGACCGCGTTGTCGTTGAAGCGGATGGTGACCCGATCGGAACCGCCCTCGCCCTCGCCCGGGCGGACGACGATCGGCAGCGGCGCGGGAGCGTCGGCCCAATCGTCGGGCGTGTTGCTGTTGCCGACCTTGAAGGTGAAGTCGTCCAACGCATTCAGGCTCGCCGCATTGAGCAGTCCGGAGACGTCGACCATGATGCCGTTGAGGCCTCGGCTGTAGTTGGTGTAGTTGGCCGATGTGGCGATTTGCCCCGCCAACAACGCCTGCTTGTCGGTTGCGATGGCGTCGTCGTCGGCCGCGTTGGCTTCCGTGTCGGGGCCGTCGAACTTCGAGTTGTTGTAGAAGACATGCCGACCGACGACCTCCGTGGGGGGTAACTCGATCTCGTTGGTTCCGGGCGAGGGGACGGCTGCCGTCCAACTCGTCGAATCGTTGCCCCAGAGTCCCACGGCGACCCGATTCAACGACTTGCCACGTCCATCGGCATCGGTCGGCCAAGGTAGTGCATCGTCGTAGATCACCTCGTCTTCGATCAGCCGCGGTATGAATCCCGGTTCCTCCGCAGGCGGCTCGTCGGGACGCTGCAATTGGACCTTCTCACCGCCGTCGCTGAGCCGGCTGGTGAACGGGCCGGCCAGCGGCACCGAGTCGTCGATCGAGAACGCTCCGCGGAACGCTGCCAGCTTGGCCGCGCCCAGTGGATCCACCGGATCGAACGAGACGACGACCAGCGTCGAGCGGGGTTCGATCGTCGTGTCCGGGGCGAAATTGAAATCGATTCCCTTGCGGATCCGCCAGTTGGTCAAATCGACGGCGTCGGCGGTCGGGTTGAACAGTTCGACGAATTCGAGATCGTCGTCCCCGACCGCGTCGCCCGGGTTATAGTGGACTTCGCTGATGAGGATCGGTCCGACACGAGGCCCGATGTTCTCGCCGCCGAAGGAAGTGGCGAGCATCGGATAGAGGTCGCCCGAGCCGCTCGGCCAGCGTCCGAACGACTCGCCGTTGATCGACGCGCCGAAATCGACATGGTCGACGAATCGCGTGAGGCTGCCGTCCGGCTCGGCGGCCGTGAGGTAGACATCGTCGCCATGAGCACCGCTCAGCGCGAAATCATCGAGGCCCTGGTTTCCGGGCGTCGGGTTGAAGTGGCTTTCGTCGAAGACCAGGTAGCTGCCGGCCTCGAGGACCGTGCCGTCGGGAATGCGGTATTTCTTGTAGTTGTCGTTCGAATCGCTCAAGAACCAACCGCCGATTGCGATATCGGCGCCGGTCGTGTTCAGCAACTCGATCGAATCGGGATCGGTCAGCGGCGGATCGGTGTGGGCAAGGACTTCGTTGATCACGACGTGGCCGAGCCATCCGGTTCCCAGAACGCCGGGCGACCCGTCGTACTCGATGCTGCTGCGCCAGTTATCGCCGTCGCCGTAATCGCCGCCTGTGTCGAGAACTTCGAGCGAGCTGCCGTTGCCGTCGGCCCGGCCGGGCCACGCACCCGTGTCGTCGTAAGTGAAGTCGAGGATCGGCTCGTCGTAGGAATCGACCAGCGTGATTTGCTCGCCACCGTCACTGAGTTTCCCGTTGTCGAACTCGCCGGCGATTACAATCGGTTGTCCCTGAAACTCCGTGCCATACCGGGCCTGGAACGCTTGGGTGTTGCGCACCAGGACAA
>JAZFUB010000223.1:0-3585 GCA_036447015.1 Thermoguttaceae bacterium
TACGTCAGATTGCACGTCAACTGTTGCGTCACGACGAGGCTGTAGGACGTGCGGTTGTTCGCGCCCGCATTGTCCTCGCTTCCGGTGTGAATGGCAAAAGAACAACTCGTGCATTCGTCGGCACTGGTCCATGTGACGCCGCCGAGGAAGCCCAGCTTGTCGTTCGGGTCCTCCCAGGTGTTCCAACCGCGCGTCAGGCCGCCATGAATCGAAAGGCCCGGCCCCAGGTCGTAACTGGCCAAGAGTCCGGTATGGGTAAACGGCTCGCCGTACTGCATCGTGTAGGCGTGTGAGTAGAAGAAGTTCTCTGGAGCGGGGACCGATTCGTATCCGAGGATCGTGTAAAAATGGCCCATTTTCACGCTGATTCCGCCGCCGATCGGGGCAAAGACCTCGGCATAGAGCTGCGGCATTGCCAGGCCGTAGATCGCCGCACCGGTGCCGCGAGGGCCGTTGGAACTGTTCCAACGCGGCGAACCGTCGCGCCGGGTCTCCAGGCCAATGGCTTGCGTGAAGAAGTAGTCGGTGCCGAAGAACAAGTCGACCTGGCCACCGAAATCCCAGCCGCAGCTCGACGTGTCGATGGCCCGCCCCATGCTCACATAGAGCTGGTTCAACTGATACTCGTTTGACCGATCGTTGAACGTCAGCGGTGTGTTGAACCGATTCACCGGATTGTCCGGGTTCCACGTGAATCCTTGCGCAATCCAACCGTGAACGAAGAAATCGTGTTGCAGATTGCAGGCCGGACGGTAGCCCCCCTTGCTGTCGCAGCCTCGCTCGCTGCAATATCCCCCTTCGCGGGCCGCCAAGTGGTCCATGAGCGTGTAAGTCGCCTCGGGCGCGTCCGACGGTGCGGCAGGGGTCGCTTCGAGCTGCGGCACGTCGTTAATCGCAAATTCTTCGGCGGCGGATCCGAACTGAGCGAACGCCAAGCCTACCACAACGAGGCACGGCGCAAGACGAAAAAGCATATCGGACTCCTTTCGCGGGACGGCCGGGGCAATCCGTCGCGACGACGAAAAAAACAATTGTTGTTCCACAACTGTGGGCAGTTCGGCTACGGACAGAATCTCAAGTGAACGGACCTTGGTCAAAGCGCACTGCAAACCGCTCTTGCGCGCATCCGCGCCAAGAGATACGCGTGCGCATCCCTATCGGTAAGATTTTTCGGTTGTCGCGAGAGGCATTGTTGAGCAAATTGCAGGCCTGGTAACGATTTTCAGAGGTGTCTGGATCACCTCGGTTGTCGGGCTCGCCCGATTTGACCGGGGAATCCGGCTTGTAATCGTTTTTCGGCCGGCTTTCCATGAGGTTTGCGGGTTTGGCTTTGGGGATCCCCTCCCCGAAGGCTCGACCGACATGCCGGGCAACATTCGCCGGACCCCCATCGTCTCCTTTCTTCCGACGTAACTTGTTGTCCCACAATGTGTTCCGATTTGCAGATGGAAAACATTTGTCGTACCCGTCCGCACACGTTGCTGTCAATCTGGACATTGGAGGCAAGCGTTTTGGAACGCGCAACTCCCTATCCAGATTGACGTTGCGACTTTCTTTCGGCCTTACAGAGTGACGGGCCGGTTTGAGGACCCAAAGTGCGCCTCAAACCGTACGTTCTATACCACCCTTTCGGGGCCGTTCCGTCACCAGAAGTGCGACAAGCGACACGCCGGGCTGCGATCGGCGGTCATAAATCTCCTTTCGCCTACCTGTCCGTCATATTCTCGGCAACGGTCAGGGGTCCGATTATGCGGTTTTCTAGAGGATTTTGCCCACAGTTCCCGGTCATTTTGTTTGTTGTGTATTCCGTAGCTTCTGTGTTTAATGGAAGAAAGGCACGTGTTTGCCCCAACCCTCTTCCCGTTGCTTATTGGGGTCCCCAACAGTCGTAGTTGTCGGCAATACGACTTCGCGATGCGGGGAACACGGAACAAGAAGAAAGAGTGCATCTGTGGAGGAGCTCCTCCTTTTCTCCAATTTGGTGGTTGGTTCTATGACCATGAAGCGATTCGGGACAATGTTTTCGCGTAACGCAAATCGACGCCCTGGCAATCCCAAGCGGCGGCATGTCCGGCCCGAGTTTTCGGCCCGATTCGAGCAACTCGAGGATCGAACGCTCCTGGCGACGAACGTTCTGGCTTCTCTGACGGACGGCAATATCGCGGACGTTGGCGCGACCAACGACCTGACATTGACCATCGATCCCGGCGGAGCCCCGATCATTCTCGGGTTCCTGATGAAGGCGGCCGGGGCCGAGCCTCACACCCTCGATCCGGCAGCTCCTCGGATGGAACTGGGCGGCGTACCGGTCACCCCGCTTTACTCGCGGGCCGATCGCGGAGCCGACGGCAGCGAGAGCCTGCTCCTGGCGAAACTGGCGCCCGGCCAGGAATACACCGTCGTCGTCGGGGGAGAGCAAGGCACGACCGGCGCGTACGAGATCGACGTTTTCCTTCCGGGCGATTTGAACCAGGACGGCCGCGTCGACGACTTCGAGAAACTGTATTGCGGTGCTGCCGTGGTACAGCAGCAGTTCGGCGGGAACCACGTCTCGGCCCTCTTCTACAAGATGCAGGGCATCGACATGTCACAGGATCTTTATCGCCCGGAACTGGATGCGAATCTGAATGGCAGAATAGACAACTTCGACTTGACCGTTGCCGAGTGGAATGCAAACTTGCCCGTCGTGAATCTCGAACTGATCGGCGACGATGACGCTCCTTTGATTCAGGTCGGCCTTGAAAACGACACGGGCCGAAGCCAGACGGACGGGATTACCAGCAACGCGACGATCGCCGGAACGATCACCGACGCCAGCGAGATTGTGTCGCTGCAAGGCAGCATCGACGCCGGCGCCGCCGTCGACCTCTTGAGCAACGTCGCCGCGGACGGCAGCTTCCAACTCGACCCGGCGCAACTCGAGCAAATCGCCGGCGCCTCGCTTGCCAACAACGGCCAGCACACGCTGCACCTGGTGGCCGAGGACGAACTGGGGAACGCCACGCTGGTGCCGGTTGACGTGACGTTCGAGTTGGACACGATCGCGCCGGCCGCGCTCGACTTGACGGACGCAAGCGACACGGGCACAAGCAACATCGACAACCTGACCAACGACAATACGCCCACGATTTCGGCCGACGCCGAAACGAGTGCGATTGTCGAGTTGCTCAGCAGCGTTCAGGGCCCGATCGGTTCGGCCGTCGCAAACAGCCCGGTCTCGATTACCACCGATCTGCTTTCCGACGGTGCTCACTCGATCACCGCGACTGCGACCGACGTGGCCGGAAACGCGAGCACCGAGTCGGATCCGATCACCGTGACGATCGATACGACGCCGCCGGCCGTCCCGACGTTAGGGCTGGCCGTCGCGTCGGACACGGGCGTTCTCGGCGACGGTTTGACGGCGCTTACGCTGGTGACTCTCGAAGGCCAAACCAGCCCGAACATGGACGTCCAGGCGGTCAACACAACGACCGCGGCCAACGTGCCGGCTTTGTCGGACGCCGCCGGCGGGTACTCGTTCGCGGCCATGCTCGAATTCGGCCAGAACCACTTCGAGGTTGCCGTCACCGACGCGGCCGGTAA
>JAZFUB010000224.1:0-19154 GCA_036447015.1 Thermoguttaceae bacterium
CTGCGAGACGTCAAGGCGGCCGGCATGACCACGTTTCACGGTTGCGGCGACGTGACGCGGAACGTGGCAGCCTGTCCGTGGGCCCAAATCTGCCCACATCGGCGGATCGACGTCTTGCCCTATGCCAAGAAAGCCGCTGAACAACTGTCCGCCTGCCGCGAGTTGGATAATCTGCCTCGCAAGTTCAAAATCAATTTCTCCGGCTGCCCCGGGGATTGTGGGCAACCGCATATCAATTGCGTCGGTGCGACAGCGATCGTGCGACGGCGGCCCGACGGGACCGAGCAGACCGGTTTTCGCGTGGTCATCGGCGGTGGCATGGGATGGCGGGGGTTCGTCGCGCAGCCACTCTATGGATTCGTGCCGACGGAGCACATCATCGAGCTGTGCCGGGCCGTGGGGCTGTTGTTCCGCGATCAGGGTGACCGTTACATTCGTATGTACTCCCGGTTGAAGTTCGTCGTCCATCGGCTGGGTATCGACCGTTGTCGCGAACTGCTCGAAGAGATTCTCGACCGCGAAGGGATCGACCGTAGCGGATTCGAGATCGATCCGGTCGAAGATTGCGGCCCGGCCGTTCCGCTCAGACCTTTGCGAGAGGAAGAGCCGATCGGGTCCAACGGCCTGGCGATCCAACGTATCAAGATCCCCAAGGGCGAACTGTCGGCCCAGCACATGGCCCGAATCGCCGATCTGGCCGATCGTTTCGGCGACAAACACGTCTACAGCACGAATCGCCAGAACCTGCAGCTTCAAGGAGTCCTGCCCACGCGGTTGCCCCAGTTGCGTGAGGCAATCGGCGAGTTGGGTCTGGAAACGGACGAGTTCTTCGGCTTGCGCGACGTCGTCAGTTGCGTGGGCACAACCTACTGCCCGTTGGCCGTTTCGACCACGCACCAGTTGTTCGACCGACTGCAAGGGGTCCTCCACGCCGAGTGTTACGACGCAATTCACGATCGCGTCTTGATCAACATCACGGGCTGCCCGAACTCGTGTTCGCCCTATCGAATCGCGGATATCGGGTTTCGCGGGCTGCGGATTCGCGGGACCAAGGGATCGACCGAGGGATACCTGGTCACGATCGGCGGCACGCAAGAACATTTCGGCCGGCCGGTGGGCGAGTTTACGACCGACGACTGCATTCGTGTGACCGTTGTGATCCTGGATACGTTCGCACGAATCGGCTCCGACGGCGAGACACTGGCCCAAAACGTCGCACGCGTGGGCCTCGATCCGTATCATGCGGCCGTCGCGGTGTTAGGCATTTCCTACGAGAAGGCGGTCAATCCGCTCGAGCTTTCCGTGGTCACGGGCCGAGGCGAGACGCCGCTCGATTTCAAGACGTTGGCCCGCGACGTGCCCTGTCGAACGGCCTGTCCGGCGAGGACCAACATTCCCGAGTACATCCGCCACATCGCCCATGGCCGCCCGGACGAGGCCCATCGGATCAACCAGGAAGACAACGTGTTGCCGGGCGTGCTCGGGCGAATTTGCACCCGGCCATGCGAAGATCGATGCCGATATCAATGGACCAATATCAATGGTCCGGTGCGGATTTGCCACCTGAAACGGACGGCCGCCGACGGCAAACCGGCAAAGAGCAAGCCGTTGCCGCCCTACTTCGAGGCCTCGGGCATGCGAGTCGCGATCATCGGCGGAGGGCCGGCCGGGCTGGCGGCCGGGCGCGAGTTGCGGCGATTCGGCCATGAAGTGACGCTCTTCGACCGCGAACCGTATCTCGGCGGCCAGGTGCGCATCGGTGTGCCCACGTTCCGGCTGCCCAGCGAGGTGCTTGAGGAAGACATCGCGGCCATCATCGATAGCGGGATCGAGGTGAAACTCAACGAATCGATCGACGCCGATCGACTGCGACGGATGGTCGACCGGTTCGACGCTGTGCTGTTGGCGGTCGGAGCCAACAAGCCACGCGGGCTGACGCTCGACGGGCTGCCGGAAGGCCTGGCCATCGAAGGACTGCGGTTCATGAAGCAGTTCAACGAGGGGCATGCTGCGAGAATCGAGGGCGACGTGCTGGTCATCGGCGGCGGCTTTACGGCGGTCGACTGTGCCCGAACGGCCCGGCGGCTCTTGGGCGAAAAGGCGAACGTGACGATCGTCTATCGACGGGGCGAAGCACAGATGGCCGCGAACGAGGAAGAACTGCACGAGATGGCCCTGGAAAACGTACGGATCGAGACGCTAGCTACTCCGGTGGCCGCCCGGGTCGACGACGACGGTCGTTTGCAAGCCGTGGTCTTCCATCGCAACATTTTGGGCAAGGCGACCGACGGCGGCAAGCCGGAAATGATCCCCGTGCCGGACAGCCGCTTCGAAGTGCCTTGCCGGACGCTGATCTTCGCGATCGGGCAAACCCGGGAGACCGAAATCCTACCCGAGGGCGTTTTGATTACGGATACGCATACGACCAGTCTCGACGGCCTGTTCGTGGCCGGCGATTTCTCCTCGGCCAGTGCGGCAGACGTGATCAACGCCATAGCCGACGGCAAGCTCGCCGCAGTGCAGATCGATACATCTCTGATGGGCCGGCAGCGGCGCAAGGCGTTCGTGCGTGTCGAGACGGTCGAACCCGCCGGTCGACTGCGCGACCACGACCTGATCGATCCGCCGCCGATGTCCGTCTTGCCGCTGAAAGACCGAGGCCCCGGCGACGAGGTCGAGTTGGGATTCACCACCGAGGCGGCCGACGCCCATGCGTGGCGGTGCTACCTGTGCAACCACAAGTTCGAGATCGACCAGGACAAGTGCATCCACTGCGACTGGTGCATCAAGGTCTCGCCCCGGGAGTGCATCCGTCGGCTCGACCGGCTCGACCGCGACGAAGACGGAGCACCGATCCGGTTCAGCGAGGCGGAGGCTTCCGACCCCGACGCCGCCACCTACATCTGGATCGACAGCGACAACTGCATCCGCTGCGGCAATTGCATCAACATCTGCCCGGTCGGAGCCATCTCGCTACGGAAGACCGATTGTGCGGCGGAGAATTGCGACGCCGATTAGAACCCAGGGAGAAAATCACATGCACGTCGTTTGTATCCACGTTCACGTCAAGCCGGAGAACCGCGACGACTTCATCGCTGCCAGCGTGGAAAACGCGCGGAACACGATCCGGGAACCGGGCAACCTGCGGTTCGATGTGATCCGACAGGTCGACGATCCGAATCGGTTCATGCTCTACGAAGTCTACAAGGACGAGGCGGGCATGGCGGCCCATAAGGAGACGGCCCACTACGCCGCGTGGCGCGATGCGGTGGCCGACTGGATGGCCGAACCGCGTCAAGGTGTGAAGCACGTCAGCCTGTTTCCCGAGAGCGACGCTCAATGGGCCGCCGAGGCGTGACCGCCGATGGAAAAAGCGAACGGGCCGCCCTGCCGGATCAGCGGCGGCGGCGACACAGCAGCAACAGCCCCAAGGCCGCACAGACCAGCATGGCCAACGAACTGGGCTCGGGAACCGGCGTGACGTAAACGTTGACCGGTCCCTTGGTCGTCGACGTGACGTTCAGATCGGTGAGGAAGTCGTCGGCCGTGATTCCCGCCGGGTCCACCTCCACTCCCCAAATGAGAAAGTCGTCCCGGGCCGTGTCGAAGACGAACTCCGTGCCCGGCAGGATCGGCTCGGCGTCCAGCACCCAGCCTTCGACGTCATCCCACAAGTACAACTGGTAGGACTCGACCGGATCGAGCGGCTTGAAGGTGAAGGCGTTGAATAGGCCGCCCTCGGCCTCGTAGAGCAGACCTTCCGTGCCGAGCGTGGTGTCCAGGACGGCCAGGTCAACGGCCGAACCGATCAGGCCGACCGTCACATCGGTACCCGTGCCCACGTCAGTGAACTCGAAGAGTGCCGGACCGGGAACCGGTATCTCGCCAACCGCGCCGCCGACCAGCAGCACGTGCATGTCGGGGTCCTCCGTGTTCGTCGTCAGCCAATCGGTCGGGATCCGCAGCCAGTCGCGAAGCCCGTCGAAAACCTGAAAGATATCATTCGTTTCATTGCGCATGCCGAACGTGCTCGATGTCCGGTCGTTGTAGTCGATGTTATTGATAAGAGCCTGATCGGGATCGGCTTTCAGCACGACGGCCTCTCTGTCGCCCACGCCGTCGGCCATCTCGCCAAAATCCGTGATGGCTTCGCCAATCGGGCCGCCGGTCCGCGAAATACCGGCCGCATCGAAAATCTCGACCTGCCAATCGTCGGGACCGACCGAGAAATTTCCCGGGCCATCGCCGTCAACGTTCGTGACCGTGGTGATCAGCGGAGCGGCTGCGCCCGCTTCACCCAGGGTCGAGACATGCATCCACCAGTCGTCGGTGGCCGGATCGAAACGGAGAGACGTATCCGTCGCGAAGTCAAGGACCGCATCCGCTCGGGTCGCACCGACGCCGTCGGTCGTGTTGTAGTCGCCGTTGCCGTCTATCTCAAGATCGACCTCGATCTCGACCTTCTCGCTGATCGTCAGGATGGTGCCCGCTCTGAGGTCAGCCCAGACCGCGGCATCGGAGAATTTGATGATGCCCTGTTCGATCGTAACGTCGCCATACCAAGGATCGGACGGATTCGTCGTATCGGCTCCATCGGCAGCGTCCACGGCGTTGTTGGTCTCGGCCCATCGCAGTTCCCAATTCTGGATATTCAGGTGGTCTTCGACGATGACCAATTCGATCCAATTTCCGCCGTTGCCTTCGATGCGGCCGCTGCTACTGCCGTTGGCCAGTCCGTCATCGGCCATGTCCAGAAGCGCCTTCAGACCTATGTCTTCCTTTTGCCCGTTGGCCCCGTTGTCCCAGTCCTTATCGTCGAGGTATCTCTTGCTGGAAACGCAATTGTACTCGTTGATGATCAACGAGGGGGCGGCTTGCACGACCGTACCGAGGAGCAGAGAGCAAAGAGAAGAGAGAATCACACCGCATCCGAGGACCTTCGTCCATGTCGGAGCGTGGCTCGATCGGGAGGAGAACATCACCGCTGCCTCGCTTTCTTGTTGGTACGTCTGTTGTGGCAGAAAACCGTCGCAAACTGATCGTCGAGGGACCTCGCGCCTGGCGAGTTCTCCATAACATGTTTGGCAGTATAATCGTATTTGGTAGCCTATGTCAATAAAATAGTGCTCGAATCTTGACCTTTCGCCGATGCCCGGTCCCAGCCATTTCGGGCTAATGCCCCCCCGTCGGACTGTCTTGCCTAGTTAAGGTTCGGTTATGCGCGTCGTAAGGACACGGCAGCCGATATTTCGGGTCAACGACCGCCTGCATCGGCCGGCCGATTACTCTATGATGAAGGTTTCCCCTCCAGACGACCGCGGCATGGCTTCGGCGGTCACCCCCACCAGAAAAGCGGATCGATGGCGTTGTTGAATTTTCGGGATGTGAATTTGAGCTTCAACGGTCCGCCGGTGCTGGAGAATGTCAACCTGCAGATCGATCGTGGCGAGCGGGTGTGTCTGCTGGGCCGCAACGGGGTGGGCAAATCGACGTTGATGCGGCTGATCAACGGCGAAATCGAGCCCGACAGCGGTGAAATCACCCGCGAACAGGGGGTTCGCGTGTCCCGGCTTGCCCAAGACGTCCCTCGCGGACTGGAAGAGACGATCTTCGACCAGGTGGCCGCCGGGCTAGGCCTTCGAGGCGAGACGCTGGCCGAGTATCACCACGTCAGCAGCCGGTTTGCCCGTGACGGCGGCGACAGTCTGGCGGCCGAGTTGGATCGGCTCACCCACCGACTCGACGCCGAGAAGGGATGGCAGATCAACCAAGAGGTCGAAACGGTCATCGCCCGGATGCAATTGGACCCGGATGCGCTGTGCGAGACCCTCTCGGCCGGACAGAAACGTCGCGTGCTGTTGGCGGGGGCCCTGGTTTGCAGTCCCGACATCCTGCTGCTCGACGAACCGACCAACCATCTCGACCTCGACGCCATCTGTTGGGTCGAGGATCTTCTGTTGCGCTACGAGGGCACGCTCGTCTTCGTCACGCACGATCGCGTCTTCCTGCGAAAGCTGGCCACGCGGATCATCGAACTCGATCGCGGGCGGCTGACCAGTTGGGCCTGCGATCACGAGACCTATCTGAAACGCAAGCAGGCGGCCCTCGAAGCCGAGGCCCAGCAACAGGCGGCGTTCGACAAGCGACTGGCGCAGGAAGAGGTCTGGATCCGCCAAGGGGTCCTCGCTCGCCGCACCCGCAACGAAGGCCGCGTCCGAGCACTGAAGAAGATGCGCGACGACCGCGCACAACGGCGTAAGACGATCGGCAACGTGCGTATGCAACTCCAGGAGGCCGAGCGATCCGGACGAATGGTCGTGGAGGCCAAGAACGTGACGTTCGGCTACGGAGACCCGGGCGACCCTCCGATCGTGCTCGACTTGACGACCGCGATCATGCGCGGCGATCGCATTGGAATCATCGGACCCAACGGATCGGGGAAAACCACGCTGCTTCGGCTGCTGCTGAATGAACTGACGCCGCAGCAGGGCACCGTGCGGCACGGCACGCGGCTGAGCGTCGCCTATTTCGACCAACTTCATGCGCAACTCGACGAAGAGAAGACCGTCCAAGAGAACGTCGGCGAGGGAAGCGAGTCGATCCTCGTCGGCGACAAGAAGAAGCACATCTTGGGCTATCTCCAGGAGTTCCTCTTCCCGCCCGATCGGGCACGCAGCCCGGTGAAGTATCTCTCGGGCGGCGAACGGAACCGCCTGTTGCTGGCCCGGCTGTTCACCAAACCGGCCAATGTGCTGGTCATGGACGAACCGACCAACGACCTCGACGCCGAGACCCTCGAGTTGCTCGAAGAACGGCTCCTGGAATACTCGGGCACACTGCTGTTGGTCAGCCACGACCGCGAGTTTCTCAACAACGTGGTCACCGGCACCCTGGTCTTCGAGGGCGACGGCCTGGTGAAGGAATACGCAGGCGGTTATGACGATTGGCTCGTGCAGCGAACGCTGCCGGAGCCTGCCAAAGAGGAGAAGCCGGCCGCGAAACCAAAACCACCTCGAAAGAAACCGGAAACCGTTCGCCGCCTGACCTACAAAGAGAAGCAGGAGTTGGAGACCCTGCCCGCTCGGATCGAAAGCCTCGAAACCCAACTGGACCAACTGCACCAGACAATGGCCGACCCGGCATTCTATCAGCAGGAGGGCTCGGCGATTGCCAAAGCCAAGGCCGAACTTCAGGCGGTCGAAGACGAATTGGCCGAGGTCTTCGAGCGTTGGGAGATGCTGGAAGAGTTGGCGTGAATTTCCAATTAGGTTGACAACACAACGCGTGATGCCCTCCAATGTTTAGCGGCCGGGCTTGCCCGGCGCGTTTTCAGCGCGTATTGGACGTGCAGGACGCAAATCGTAGAATGGCGTCAGGCACAGCCTGACCTACCCGACTGTCACCGGCAAGATCGACTCAATCGCCTCATGCAGGACCGTGAGTCCATCGAGGAAACGCCGCCGCTGTTGCTCATCGAACCCGGACGAGCGAAGCTCATCGAGTTGTTCGGCAAGACCTCGGTAGTATGCGACGCCGCCAAGCAGGTTCTCCTTGAATTCGTCGAAGTAATTCGCAGGGCGGGACAAAAGCCCCGACGAGCACCACTCGATCTCGTCGCGGAGGTAGTCGACGTAGATGGCCAGTTCGCGGATAAACATGTGTGCCCGATCAGGGCTCATCGGCAAAGATGCCCGGCCGTAGATGTGGCTCACCATTTCTTCCAGTGTGGCAACCTTCGAGAAATCGGCAATGCTCGGGCCGGGGCAGATGGCGGGTGTGGCACCCGGGTCGATCCCGTAGCGAATCGTTGCACCGCCGCCCAGATCATTGCAGATACAGGACTTCGCCAGCACGTGTTCTCGCGCCAGGGGGAGTTGGTCCGGCGTGAGACCTTCCTCTGCAAGGTGCCGGAGTTTCCGTCTCTGATAGTTGTGCGAGCCGGTGCAGACCGGGATCTCCGTGAACTCCGTATTGAACCTGACGTGAGTCTTGTAGCAGGCACTGCCGGGCTTGCCCTGCTCGATCCGCTGCCGCCGCGCCTCCTCGCTCGCCGAGTTCCGCAAGTTCCAAAACGGCATCCCAAAGGGCGAGTTGTCGCTGAGAAAGACGTCCTGCCCTGTCGCGGCCAAGAGCTTCTCCAGGTGCTGCTGGTCGACATTGGCTACCTCCGGGACGAGCAGAAAAGGCGTCGCCCATCCCGTCGCGTCGACGTGGTAGTAATCCAGCAGCAATGCGTCCTCGTCGGCCGTGCCGATGCCACCCTGGGCCGTGATACGGATTTCGTGTGGCAGCTCGATCGGCATCCGACCGGACGCGGCAAGGCCCTTCTTGTAAATCGCATGAAGCTGCTGGGTCAACCGGTCCTTCTGCTGTTTGAACTCCTCCAGAATCGGCCCGAGCAGGAGCCCCTTGGTGGCGTAGGCGTGACCGCCGCAGTTCAATCCCGATTCGACCCGGTACTCGGATACCCACAACCCCCGCTTTGCGAAGAACTTGCCCTGAACCACCGCCGAACGGTAATCGCTCACCTTCAGGACGATCTTCTTCTTGAGCACCCCGTGCGGGTCCGGGAAGAAGTCGTCGAACTTCGCAGCGTAGCTGTACAGACGCGGATTCATACCCGCCGAGAACACCATGGACGAACGGAGCGAACTGTTGGCGTATCCCCGCAGCGCGGCAAGCGCAGCGCTGTACTCCTGCGGGAGCTTCTCGCCGTCGCGGTACGTGTCAGTGTCAACCCGGGCCATGATGTTCACGTCGATGCCACCCGGTACGGCCAAGCGGCGGAGATGCTCTTGAAGGTCGGCCTTTTCTTTCGGGTCGTCGCCGGCCAGCATGTCTTGATAGGTTTGCTTCAGCGGCGAGTCGGGCAACATCTCGTAGTAGCGTGTGATTTCGCTTCCCGCCTCGAAAGGCGAGGCTTGCAAATCTCAACTTGGCGCGTAAGCAGCCGGTCCAAGAGATTCAGGTAGGCCGTGATGCGCCGGGCACGCGGATCCTCGTCGCGGCTCGCGATTTCCTCATACGGCTGACCCTCCCGGTCGCAGTGGAACTTTCGTATCTGCTCGATGAGAGCGTCATCCACCAGCGAGACCACCGAAGAGATGCCATACTTGGCCACCGACAAGGGTGTATCGATGGTGAACCCGGTACCCATCACAGGGATATGAAAAGTATGTGCACCCCGGGGGCTCGGATTTTCCATGCTGTGTCCTATCAATTCCTGGCTTGCGACGGCGTCACACAGATTTACGCACGTCCTCAGCAGAGAGCAGGGCGCCAAACGCGCTTGCGGTCGCGGCCGGCAATGACAAAAAGCCGGACAACTCCGCTGACCCCACCCAGTAGCGGGCCCCACCCAGTAGCGAGACCGACAAGAAGTGGCAAGTTGACCGGAACCGGGTTGCCCCGTTTCCAGCATCCCCCGATAGGTGGGCTAGCCTTGTCGAAGCGGGATTCAACTCTACCGAGTTTCCAGCAGATTCACAAGGCCCCCTTTTCATATACTGAGAATTGAACAAGGGGGGACGTGAATGGGGCAGATCTATCCACTACCCCCTTCCCGTCTGCCGAACCGTCGTCATCGGAGCAATCGTAGGGTGGGCACCGCCCACCAAAAGCCAAGGGGAAAACCTCAAACGAGTTTTGGTGGGCGGTGCCCACCCTACGATCTCGAATTCAACGGGCTGCCAAGGTCTTCGTTCTCGGCAGCGTCGACTTCGTCTGCCGGACCGTTGTCATCGGAGCAATCCTCGCGCAATTCGAACGATTCGTGTGCACACAGGTGGACAATCGTGGACAAGCGGCCGTCGAACAATGACAATAAACGTCCACGGGACAGCCGGCCAATTTTCCTCCCCGAACACCCAAGGCAGCGAGTGACCCATGAGTGATCGCGACGTTTCTCGACGCAAGTTTTTCATGCACTCGGCCCACAAAACGATCGGCGTCTCGGCCGGACTGGCAGCCCTTCAAGCCTGTGACCTGCGGGGCTTTCCCGTGGATGCGCCGCGTGAATCGGCACCGCGCGTGTGTCTCGTGTCGGGCTCACGGCGGTACAAGTCGGACGAGTCGCTGCTGGCGTTGCAGGCCCATCTGGAAAGCAGCACGCAGACGCAATGCACCCGGGCGTTTGCTCGCTCGAAAAGCGAACTGCCCGGACTGCATCACCTCGATCGGTGCGACTGCATGCTGCTGTTCACACGGCGGATGGAGATCCAGGGCGAATCGCTTCGACGTATCAAGGCCTACTGTCACAGCGGCGGCCCGATCGTCGCCGTGCGGACGGCCGGTCATGGACTGCAGAACTGGCCGACGATGGACAAGGAGGTGCTCGGCGGCGACTACCAAGGACATTACGACAACGAAATCGCGGGCATCACGCTCGTCGAGGCGGCCAAGGAACATCCCGTGCTGGCGGGCGTCAGACCGTTCGTTGCCCACGGAACCTTGTACAAGAACCGTTGCCTGGCCAAAGACGCCAAGGTTCTGTTGACCGGTTCTTTTCCGGACCATTCCCATCCGGTCGCCTGGACACGCCCGAACGGCACTGGCCGCGTCTTCTGCACGTCGTTGGGTCATCCGGACGACTTTCGCGAGCCGGACTTCTTGCGTCTGCTGACCAACGCCATCTTCTGGACGACACGGCGACAACGGCCCTGCTAGCACTACAGCGCTAGGTTGGCCGCTGGCGGTCGTCGCAACCAACGTGAATGCGTGGAACTGCGGTTCCCTGCGCCATCGTCGTTTAGCGGCCGGGCTTGCCCGGCGCGTTTTGAACTGTTCTCCTCGGCAGAAACACGCCGGGCAAGCCCGGCCGCTAAACACGCTCGCGATGCAACCTAGTGCCGTAGTGCTAGCGTCTTACCAGCAGAGTTGGCGGCTTCCGGAGATGGTCAAAGATTATCGAAAAGTCCGCCGATCAGACTTCGGCTTCGCCCGGCGATCTTTAGGGTCGAAATGGCCGCGTTGACCAGGATTTGGGATCGAACCAGTCGGGACGCCTCGGTCGCAACGTCGGTGTCGAGGATCGAACTCAGGGCCGACGAAATGTTGACTTCCATGCTGCCGAGCATCTCTTGGCTCGACTCGATCGTGTACTTCTCGAAGGCTCCGGCCCGGGCCCGACCTCTAAGCACGTCCATCGAGGCGGCGTCGAGCACTTCCATCGCCTGGCCCAGGTTTCCGCTGGAGAGGTCGAACTTTCCGCCGCTGGTCAGATCGCTCAGCCGCCCGGCGCCGCTGCCCAGCGCGGCCGAGTTGATCGTCGGCATCGCGACCGAGGCCGTCTGGCTCACGTTGGGCGAGAAGGAAAAGGTCATCGCGCCGCCCGAGACGGTGATCGGATCGACCGTGCCGGTAAAACCTTCGGCAAACTCGATGTCGGCCTTCAACGTGGCCGTGTCGACCTGCACCTGGTTCCCATCGCCGGTGAACTCGACGCCGTCGACGTTGACTACGATATCGGTTCCTTCGACGGTCGTGTCGGCGCCGACGTCGAACGTGCCCTCGATGGCGGCGACCGAGACGGTCGCGTCGGAGCCGACCGCCGTGCTGGTCAGTGTCAGGTCGTTTCCGTCGACCGAGGCGGTCACGCCCGAGGTTTCCGCCGAGGCCTGCACGGCCGTGGCGATCTGGTCCAAGGTCGTGCCGGCGGAGAATTGCAGCGTGACGGTCCCCTGGTCGCCGCTCAGCATCAGCGTCGTATCCTGGTCCAAGGCACCGGTTGCGCTGGTGAAGGTCATTTCGGCAGCCGTGGCGGCCTGCGTGACTTCGATGTCGGGCGTCTGCTGCCCACCGCCCGCATTGGCTTGCACTTGGATGTCGGTCACCTGCTCGGAATTGACGCCGGAGACCTGATACCCACCTTGGCCGTCCAACAGATTCCGCCCACCGAACGAGGTGGTGTTGCCGATTCGGTTGATCGCTTCCATGGCGGCATCGACTTCGAGTTGCTTGGCCGCAATCTCCACCTTGCTCAACCCACCGCCTGCCACGGAGACGATCGCTCCGCGAACGTCGTTCAGCAAACTGCTGACCTGTCCCATGCCCGAGTCGGCGGTCCGAATCAGCCCGACGGCCCGAGACGCGTTGTCGGAGGCCGCGCGAATGGCCGTCAACTCGGACTGCATCTGGCCGATGGCGATCAGCCCGGCCGGATCGTCGCGGCCGGAGTTCACCCGCCGCATGGTGGACAATCGCGTGTTGCTTTGGTTGAGTTGGTTGAATGCCCGGAGGAGATTATTTTGGGCCGTCAGGTCGATACCCGAGAGCCTGCTGCCGATGCGCATGAGTTGATGTCTCCAGAGACGGTTCGAGGATGTGAGTCAAGCAAGTAAGATTTCCCTGGTCACTGTAAGTATAGCATATCGGCGCAAGGTGTTACGGGGTAGGGCGTTGTGGTGTTAGCCGCTATTCCACTTCCACCAGCGGTTCGACTTCGCCGCTGGAATCGAATTGGCCGATGAGCATCTCGCATGACAGATTGTGACCCAGCAGCGTGCGGTTGGCCCTCTCGGCCAGCGAGCGGTACACGAGCCATTGCTCCTTGCCGACGGCCACGCGATAACCGGCGGCCACGTCGAGCGGCTGCACCGACAGCGACTCGGCGACGGTCAACTGTCGCCAGGTCTTGCGTCGAGTCATCCTGCGTCGATCGAGATCGAACCACAAGGGCGCGTAAAGACAGCTCCCTTCGACCGATTGGGTCAGTTCCAACCCGTCGTCGGTCTGCGTCAGTTCGCCGACGCGTCGGTCCTCCCGCCACTCGGGCAGGGCCAGCGGCATGACGAGTGCCCGGGGTTTGCTGCCGACGAGAAAGCCTTCTCGCCCTTCGTCGTCCGCTTGAAACGACACGTCGGCACCCAACGGCAGACAACCGCGATATTCCAGTTTGCCCGGCTGCGTGCCGAGAATCACATCGGCCAGAAACAAGAACCGATCTTCCCGGGCAAGGACCATTTGCCGCTGCAACCGGATCCCTTCGGTCAGTTCCAACTCGAGTTCGAGAAAGTCGACGTCTTCGTCCGAGACCCAGCAGACTTCTTCCCAATCGGAGTCGGGCACGACCGTTTGGCCATTGAGCCGGACATCGGCCGTCCACGGGCCGGACCAGAGGACGTCCTTGCCGACGGCAAACTCCGTCCACAGCGACGGCTCGTGATAGAGTACGGTCAACTGCGCGGTGGAGCGTAACCAACGTCGACGCAACACGCCGATTGAGGCCCATTCGCTGTTCACGGCCGGCTCGGGCAAGTCCGCCTCGCTGATGCGTTTTGCGTCCGACTTCTTACCGCCCGGCAACGCCAGCGTGGCGATGTCGTGATCGTCGTCATCGTTGTCGAACTTCAATGCGGCCCGAAAAAGGTCGTTGCCGCCGGTCCGGGCCGAACCGTTCGAGAAGGCGTGCGAACCGTCGTGCCGGGTCAGCCGCAAGGCGTGGCGTACGAACCATTCGTACTGCTCGGATGCCTCCGAGGTCCAACTGCCGCCCTTGATTTCGGAACTTAGCGCGCGGCATCGGGTCCAACACGCCAACAACGGCCGCAGCGCCCAAACGTCCTTCGCACGAAGGACGCCCTCGCCGTCGAGCAGATCGACCAGCCCGGACGACAGGGCACGCCGTGCCCCGGAGCGAAGTTTGCGACAGGGAGCGATCTCCGGCAGCAGGTAGGCCAAGGTCAACGGCAACTCGCCGGCCAAGAGTTGATGCACCAACGGGTTCTTTTCCAGGTCGATGCCGGCGGAGTCGGCCACGGCCGAAAGCAGACGGCCCAACAAGGCCCACCATGGCTCTGCCGGCAACCGGCCGGCCAGTCGGGGCAACGCATGGGCACACGCGAGCATCTGCAACGCATGGCCGACGTCCGGAGTCTCACCGCTCGGGCCATCGGCCGATTCGTCGAGCCACTCGAAGACGTCCGTCGGCTTTGCCGAATCGAGCCAGTCGGGCTCGGGACACGTCTGGAATCCCTCCGGCAGGGCCCAGTCCAGCGAATTCTCCTTGATCGGAAACAGTTCGGCCAGGTCGACGGGCCGAGGTCGGTCGACAAGGTGCTTGCAGAAGGCGGTCCAACCGGCCACTGAATTGCCAGCCGAATCGCCAGCCGAGCCGCCGGCCGAGAAGCCCTTACGCACCGTCTCGGGTGCCGATTTGTGCCAGATGCCGCGGTCCGAGCCGCTGAACGTCGTGGGACGATTCGATGGTGACTTCGTTTTTGCTGAACTTGTGGCGGCCATGTTGCATCGCTTCGTTGATTCTTGGTAGATGGAATAGAATAGAAGTGTGACGCCGATCGATCTCATAGATGAAAGTCAACGTTCAAGAAGTGCCGATGGGCGAAAAGGCCCGCCTGAATCTCGCAAATGTGGTCTCACGTTCCCCCCACGGGGGTGAGAGGCTCTTGAATGTTGGTCGCGAAACGGGTTATCCTAACAGATCGAAGCCTGATTGGCTCCCCCCCGGCACGCGGAAGCGGGCCGGTATCCATGTTTACTCGAAAAGGTCCGCAATCATGACACACTCGAACACTCCCAGACCGCTTGGCCCCGGCACGGCGCTGTTGCTGCTGGCCCTGGCAGTCGTCGTCGGTTGCGGACTGAACGCTTCGCCGACGCCGGAACCGGCGGTCGCCGACGACGCCCCCCCCCCAGCGGTCGATCCTGGGCAGGAGCCGGCGGTGGATCCCGATGAGCAACCGGATCGAAAGCTCCCCTCGGATGCCGATCAGGAGGTTGGTCCGCCCACCGAAGGGCCCGATGAAACGGACGGTGCCGAAATGGGGCTCGATTCTCCCGGCGATTCCCAGGACAGCGATTCCCAGGACAGCGATTCCCAGGACGGCAATTCTCGGACGATCCAACCGACCATCGTTTACGAAAGGCTTGCTGGTGTGGGCGATATCCCGGGCAGCGAAGCCTCGGAGCCGATCGAACCGGGAAGTGCCGACGACATCTTCCCATCGGCGCGGCGAGGACCGGTGCGGGATCTGGGGTCACCGCTGGTCGAAAACGTTGAAGCGTTGAAGAAACTCGACCCGGCCAAACCGCTCTGGTACGATGCGAAGAACCGTTGCATCGTTATGGTCGGGCAGGTTTGTCTGCGAGATGGCGCATTGGAGATGTTCGCTTGCCTGGAGGGCACCAAGGAGCATGAGTCGATTGTGACGGTCGACGTCACAGCGGCAAAGGTCCATGCCGGGCTGTTGGTCTGCGGGGCCATAAACGGCAGTCCCGTCCGTTTCAATCCGATGTACATGCCGGCCGAGGGAACCGAGATCGAGATCACGCTTGCCTGGAAGAACGAGAAAGGCAAACGCGCGACGGCCCGGGCACAGGACTGGATCCTCGACGCCGAGACGGACGAACCGATGACCCATCCCTGGGTGTTCGGCGGCAGCGGGTTCTGGGTGGACGAGCAGACCGGCAAGAAACATTACATGGCCGAGGGCGGTGACTTCATCTGCGTCTCGAACTTTCCCACCGCCATGCTCGACCTGCCAATCGAAAGCAGCCAGGCCACTGGCGCGTTGATGTATCAGGCGCTGACCAGCGCGATCCCACCGCTGGGCACACCGGTCACGCTGATCCTCACACCAAAGACGGAGGACCCCGAGCAGGAGGAGAAAGAGACGCCGAAGGGATCGAGTCCTGACGAAACCGAGCGGCCCACCGCCGACCCGCCGGTTGAATCCGACGACGAGGACGAATCGGACGACGAGGACGAATCGGACGACGAGGGTGCAGCGGACGAAAGCTGATGGGCCGTATCGATTGGAGTGCGGAATCAGTCGTTTAGCCGTCGCCGGTACGGCGACGTGACGTAGAAGCGGATCACACCTCTAAGAACTCGTACAGGAATAACTTCCCGATTCAGTTCCTGGGTGTTGGCTTTGAGCAGTGAGCTTTGAGCTTTGAGTCATGGGCTTTCCCACTGCTCATAGCTCACTGCTCATAGCCAAATAGGGAAGTAATTCCTGTACGAGTTCTAAAGCCGCCGTGCCGGCGGCAGCTAAACGGAAAAGACGACGCATTGGCCGGAATCCTGCGCCGCGGCGTCGTTCATCCCACCTGATCGACGCGGAACTTATTGTCCTTGATGGCGTAGATGACGCTCGCCATGTGCGGCATCTGTCGATTCAATTCTTCGCGTGCCCTGCTGACGGCATCCTTCTTGGAATAACCGGAGACGGTACACTTGGCCAACCCGACCGTCACCTGGTACGTATTGCTTGCCACGTAGTCCTGCGTTTCGCTCATGGCCGCCTCCGATGGAACGATTGAAGTGGGATGCCGGATCGAGAACGCCGAGCCTGCGGCGCGGAACACCCACCCTATTGTCTGTGACTTCGTCCAGATGAGTGTGGGATCTTTAGCCCAGGTTACATGACCCAGATAACCCGGCTTGTCCATTGTGGCACCCTGTCCCCATGTTCTCGCAGGACTTGGGGAATACAGGCCCTCCTGGCGTGTCGAAATGGCAAGAGTCGAGTTTGGCGAATCTTCACAACGAGGATCGCCGGGGGAAAGGACGGGTAACGCCGAGCTTTCGTAATTCGCGGTTTATCCTACCGCCGGGGATGGCCGATGATACTCGATACCAACTGGTGTTATTGTCACACGAACTGAGGGGGAGACAACGATGGTTCGCGACAACCGCAGCATGACCGGCCCCTTCCTCGGCATTCTTGCATGCCTCTTCGTTCTCAGCGTTACGGCCTCACGAAGTTGGGATCGGGCACAGGCCTCGCGATACGAGACCGCGGCCGCGGCGCCCCAGATGGCCGAACCTTCCACGTTGGCACGAATTGCGCGGCCGAACAAGATCGACGCGCGGAATCTCAACGCAACCGAGTCGCGACATGTCCCGGCCGCGGCGCCGCTGAAGTTGGCAGACATTCCGGACGTAGTGGCCGGCCGCCAAGGCGAGCCGTACGATCCGGGCCGATTCACCGAGGCCAGGCCGGCGGAGCGTTACGCCGACCGGCGGAGCATAGTTCCGTTGCTGCGGTTGCAGCCACCCGGTGCCTCGACGCCCGGCATGCCGACGCTTACACGTCACGGCGCTCCGCACGACGTGGTCGCTGAGATGCCGGTTGCCTCGGCACCGCTGCCAGTCGAGCCGCAGCCTGTTTTGGCGAGTCTGCCCGAGCGAACCGATCCCAAGTCGCATGCAATCCGGCTGCCCGAGCCGGTCTTCGAAGCCGTCGACGCGGAAACAGGGACCGGCACATGGTCCGAACCAAAAACGTTGTTAGAGAGCATGGCTCAAATGGCCGCCCAGATGGCGTCGAACGAGTCGGTCGCCTCTCGATGGGCGGTCCGGACGGATCGGCTCGTACGCGACCTGGGGCCCGCCGTGTCCGAGGGGCCGGTTGCGGCACGGCGGATACTTGAACAGTTGCGGGAGAATCTGCTGGAAGTCGATTCCTTGGCCACCGCGATGAGCAGTCCGGCGGAAGCGACGAGGCTACGCCGCATCGGTCATGCCTTGCGCCGTCGGCTCGACGTCTGGCAGCAGGTGACCACGATCGACGACCTTGCGTCGCCCGACGGTGCCGGTAGCGATGCCCAGCCGGGAGGCGACACTGGGCAGATCGACACTGGGCAGTTGTCGTTGGCGTTGGCGTTGGCCGAGATCGATACGCTTACCGCCGACTCGGCCGAAGGCAAGGCGTGGCGCGACTACTTGATGTTCGACGCCCTGCACGACTGGACCTCGCGGCGCGAACCCTCGGCCGACCAGCGGATGCCGCGCGAACTGGCCCAACTGGTCTTCGGCCGGTTGACCCAGACTCCGGTTTCCGTGGCCCAGCGAGAGTTCATCACCAGCCGCCCAATGGCCGCACTGCGAACCCAGTTGCAGCCATGGGTGGCCGAACCGGTGTCTTCGTCGAGGCTCTTGGCCCACCTCGAGCAATACGAGCAGACCGGGCTCGGGAGCGACGCGCGACGGTTGGCCACCGATTGCCTGTACCTGGGCCTTGCCGAGGACCAACCGCAGCGCGACCTGGCCGGGCAACTTCAGACACACTATCGCAATGCGAATCTGCGAGTGGCGGTCACCGAAGTTCTTATGAACCGGTTGATACCCGAGCGCGAGCCGGAGTACGCGTCGGTTCGCGACAGGGTGTTGGATGTGGCCGTGCATGGTAAGAGCATGACGTCGACCGACGTCGCGATCCGGCTACTGCCCGACCCACGGCAGATCCGCCTGGCCTTGGAGGTGAAAGGCCGTGTGGCAACAGTGACCCATTCGACGACCGGCCCGGTCACGTTCTACAACGACGGCGACGCCGTCTATACGGCCCGAAAGCCGCTGGAAATCGACCTGACGGGCATTCGGTCGGGCCGGGCCGAGGTTCGTGTGTCGAACGACGTGCGTTTGCGACGTATGGAGACCGACTTCGACGAGATCCCGTTGGTCGGTTCGCTGGTGCAGGAAGTGGCTCGGGGACAGCATGAGTGGAACCAAGATGCGGCCAGACGTGAGATTCGAGCCAAAATAGCCACCCAGGCGAGAAGACGTATCGATTCGGAAGTCGGCACGCGATTCGGCGAGCTTTCCGAGCGACTCCGCGATCGGGTCGTCGATCCGTTGGGAGCGCTGGCGCTGGATCCGACGATCATCGCCGCCCAGACGACCGACCAGCGAATCACCGTGCGGCTGCGGTTGGCCGGCAAGGATCAACTCGCCAGCCACACGCCGCGTCCCAGGGCGCCGAGCGGGAGCCTGGCCAGCCTGCAGGTTCACGAGTCGGCAATCAATAATCTCTCGGATCGCTTGGAACTGGCAGGAAATACCTATACGCTGAGCGAACTGACCCAGCACATCGCATCGCGATTGAACCGGCCGCCGTTCTGGACACCCGATCCGGCCACCGAGAACGTCGCCATCACCTTCGCCGAGCAGGACCCGATCACCATTCGACTGCAGCAGGGCCGGATCGATATCGCCCTGTCGATTGCCAAGCTCAGCAGCGGATCGCGGCACTGGAAGGATTTCCAGGTCCGTGCCTTCTACCGCCCCGAAGTCGACGGACGCTCGATCACACTGGTTCGCGACGGGGTCGTGCAACTTGTCGGCAAACGTCTGAGCATGGGGTCGAGGATTGCCGTGCGGGGTATCTTCGCCAAAACGTTTTCGAAGAATCGGC
>JAZFUB010000225.1:0-5905 GCA_036447015.1 Thermoguttaceae bacterium
TAGCGGCCGGGCTTGCCCGGCGCGTTTTTTGCCGCCGAGAGCCATTCAAAACGCGCCGGGTAAGCCCGGCCGCTGAACACGCGAAAGGCGGCACTACGAACAACACGACGTGTCGTCCCCGCAGCCGCAGGTCGGCGCGGTTCCTTTGAGAGCCCCGATGATGATTGCCGCGGCGCACCCGACGCCCGAGTCGAGGTCGATCGCGGCGGTCGGACAAATCACGGCACACGCCCCGCACTCCATGCAGCCGTCGCGATCGACGATTCGGGCCTTGCGATTCTCCAGGGCAAGAACCCCGTGCGGGCAGACGGTCGTACACATGCCGCAGCCGGTGCATTTGTCGACGTCGAGCGTCAGTGTCACCACATTGGATAGATAACGCAATTGGCCCATAGCAATTCCTCGTCTTGTTGATCTTCTGTAGCTGGATTCGCAAGAATTCAGGTGAATACGGCGCCGCCCGAATTCTTGCGAATCCGGCTACCGTCTTCCCCTTTTCCCCTCTTTCCCTTTTTTCCGATCCCCTTTTTCCCTACACGAACCGCCCCGCCAACCAACAGACCGTGCCCGCCAACGCGGCACATGCCTGCAACGGAACGGCCAACGCCATTTCCTTGCGCACGCCGGAAAGCGACGTGTAGGTCGTCGCGCCGGTGAAGTTCATTGCAAAGAAACTGGCCGACGCCGGAATCAACAAACACCATGCGGCCAGGTTCAACGACCCTTCGAACATGCGACCGAGCGGACCGCCGTGATACCAGGCATGGCCGAGCACCGCCAGGAGGATCGCCAAACCGACCCACGTCCCCTTGATCGCCAGTGCCCGGCCGGGTAGCCAGGGTAGCAACGCGGGCGTGAGAATGACGCTCAGCAGGGTCGCACCCAACAGCAATGCGGCCGACCAGAGTCCCACGTCGGCGACGCCCGACCAGCTATAACCGCCGGGTCCCAATCCGCCGGCCAACAGGAAGCACGCGGCGATGATCAACACGTACTTGGCGGCCATGACCACTTCGACGGGAATCACGGCCAGACGTTCAGCGAGCGGGAACCGCACGCGCCGCATCCGATCGGAGGCCGTCATGCCGGCGTCGAGATAGGCCGGAAGATCCTCTGCCCGAACCGGGCCGTAGAGGACACGGAATCCGCTCTGCTTCTTCACTTCATGGGCCGCCACGCCCGGTGCCCCGAGTTGCGGCACGACGAGCGTGCGATGGGTGACCACGTCGCGCAGTCCGGTCGCCTCGATTCGGGCAACCAGTTCGTCGGTTCCGAACGTTCCCTTGCCGGCCGCACACCAGACGTTGATCCCGCGAGTGTCCAAGACGAGAATCCAGGCGTCGAGCCCGCCAAGTTGCGAGCGGAGCCGGTCGAAACTCAACTTGTAGTTGGCCGAAACCATCACCAGCGACTCGGCCGTCGGGTTGCCGACGGCGTACAGGCCGGGCTTGATCTGGAACCGCATTCGGCCGATCGCCCAACGGGCCTTCCACGTGCCGATTCGGTCGGACCACTGCAACGTGGTGCTCACGCGCGGGATCTGGCCGACGGGTGTGTCGACCGAACCGGTAATCCAGGCCGCGTCGTGCCGGGCCGTATTCGCCACGACCGGCCCGCCACAGCAAGAGTCGGGCTTCGGCTCAGGTTTCGGCTCGGGTTTCGGCCCGGGTTTCGGTTCGGGCGTCTCGCAACAGCCGCAGGGAACGATCGGCAGTTTGTTCACGGAGGGGGCCTCCAGGCTGGGGTGATTCCAACTGCGTAATTCTAGCTCGTTGGTACGGATCGGAACAGTTCAGATGATCTCGAAGCAGTATTTCAGCGAGAAGAAGATACCGACCACCAGGAAAACGGCCCCGGTGATCCGCCGTGCCCACCACTCGAATTGGGTCAGTCGATCGAACGCTTTTCCGACAGCCTTGGTACTGAAGGCGATCAGGATGGCGAAGACCACCACGGGCAGGGCTGTTCCCAGGCCGAACAACGCCGGCAACACGAGCGTCGATTCCCGCTGGAGCGAAAGTGTGATCAGGCCGCCGAAAAAGAGCATTGCCGAGAGCGGGCAGAACGAGACGGCAAAGAGAATCCCCAGCAGCAGGGCCCCCCAAACGCCCAGCGCATCGACCCGCCGTTGCATCTTCTCGCTCACGCCGCTGCCGGAGAACCCGAACTGGAGCATCTCTAACAAAAACATGGCCAACAGAATCAGGATCGGTCCGAGCGCCTTGTACATATACTTTTGCAGGAACATCGAGGCCTGCTGGTTCGACAGAGCTGTGCCGACGATGATCACGGCCAAGAGCACGTAGGCGACGGTCCTTCCGGCCGCGTAGAGCATGCCTGCCAGCAAGACTTGCCGGGGTTCGCTCACGCGACGCCCCAAATAGGAGATTGCCGCGATGTTGGTCGCCAAGGGGCAAGGACTGATGGCCGTCTGGAGCCCCAGACCGAAGGCCGCCGCCATGCCGAGCAGATAGGCCGTCATCCGGCTTCCTCCAGACAGTCGCACACCTGCTGCTGGAGGAACTCGAGGAACGCCCCTTTGTCGGAGACCAGATTCCAAACCTCCATCAGATTCCGCCACCCGGTCGCCTGGCCGGCTTCCATCGTGACCAACACGACCGTGGGCGAGACGAGCTCGAAGTCGGTCGCGAAATGCTCGTTCTGCGGTTCCTCGTAGTCGACCACGCGCCAATGGACACGTCCCGCTTCGATCTGCTCGGCAAACCCGTCTTGGATCGCCTCGTGGGCATACGCCTCGATGTTTCTGCAGGTCGGACACCGGACCTTGCCGTGAAAAAAGTAGGCTACCACGCCGTCAGCAGGCACGTCGCCCGACCGACCGGGACGCAGCGAGTTGGCCACCATGACGCCGAGACTTGCGACAACGAACAACAGCAGGGCGACGGTAACGACTTTTTGCAGTTTCATCGAAACGGTCCTACGACAACAGCTCCTTGATCTCGTCGACCGAGGGGACCTTGCCGACGACCTTGACGTCGCCGTCGATGGCCAAGGCCGGGGTCATCATCACGCCGAAGGAGGTGATCTCCATGATGTCGGTAACCTTCTCAACGGCCACGTCCGCCTGAATCTGGTCGATGGCCGTCTCGGCGTTTTGGGCCAGCTTCGTACACTTCGGGCATCCGGTGCCCAGAACCTGGATCGTTTTCATGGCTCGTGCCTCCGGGAGACGCAATCGTTTCTACGCCAAAAGCTCCTGTTGCTGGGCCACGTTATTCTCCAAAACCGACTCGACGCATGCGAAGAAATCGGTCAGGCAGCAGACCCTCAGCTTGTAGTAGACCTGCGATCCGCGTTTCTCGTCGCAGATCAGGCCGGCCCCCTTCAGGACCGACAGGTGCTTCGAGACGGTCGACATGTCGGCCCCGATCATCTCGGTCAGTTCGCAGACGCATTTTTCGGCCTGGTCGGAGAGCTGATCCGCGATGAATAGCCGCGTGGGATGGGCCAGCGCCTTGACGATCTTGGCTCGGGCATCGAATCGGGCTTGGGTCTTCGGGTCCATCAGCGGTCCTTTCGGTCATTGCTATTTGGCAGTTTAGCCAAACGGCCAGATGTGTCAACCCCTCGTATGCCAACGTCTTACACGCCGCGTGTGCATAACGACTTACGCCGCACGGCGTTCAGATTAGCCAGTTCCAGTGCCTTTTACAACTGAGATCCGACGTTCTAACATCACTTCCCGAGTAATGATTATGGCGGGAAATCTTTCCCCAAATAGACTTGCTATGTAAAAAGTACAACGTAGATTTGGGTGGCATTGCGGATGACCGCAGTCTTATGCGGACGGCCCTGGAATGCTTAACTGCCGTCAAGGGTGTCGATCGACCAGCGTCGTTGCGGCGCCCCGCGGCCGGGATTTTTTGCGGACATTTTTTCATGCGTGCCCTGAGTGCGGCACGTTGGCCTTTCTGTGTTCCATGTAAAGAGAGAGGGGAAAAACGGGGATGTTTGGCACAAAAACACGGTTGACCATGATGCTCACGATGCTGGGTCTTTTGATGGCGTCTGTTGCGCCGCTGGCATTGGCATCCAGCGATGGACCCGGCATCACACCCGATGCGGCCATCGAGCAACTCAAAGAGGGCAACCAACGGTTCCACACCGGTGAATCGAACCACCCCCGGGCAGACGCCCAGCGGATGGAGGAGACGGCCGAGAATGGCCAGAACCCGTTCGCCACGGTCATCACGTGCTCCGATTCCCGCGTGCCGGTCGAACGCGTCTTCGACCAGGGCATCGGCGACATTTTCACGATCCGTGTGGCCGGTAACGTCTGCGACACCGACGAAATCGGTTCGATCGAATACGGCATCGACCATCTTGGCACGCCCGTGATGGTCGTGCTGGGCCATAGCGGTTGCGGCGCCGTCACGGCCGTCGTGACCGGTGCCGAACTGCACGGCAGCATTCCGCCGCTGGTCGACAACATCGGCCCGGCCGTCGAGAAGGCAAAACTCGATCATCCCGATACCCATGGCAAGGACCTGGTTCCGGCCGCCGTCGAGGCCAACGTCTGGCAATCGATCGACGACCTGTTCAAGAGAAGCCCGGCCACGCGCAAGCGGGTCGAGGCCGGCACGCTGAAGGTCATCGGCGCCGTTTATCACCTCGACGACGGTAAAGTCGAGTGGCTCGGCGAGCCGTCCGACCTTGACCGCCTGCTGGCCTATACGAGTGGCCCCAGTCACGCCGATGCCCACGCGCCGGCCGATCTGGGCCCGCGACCGGAGACGCCGGCCGATGCCCTGACCGCCTTGCAGGAAGGTAACCATCGCTTTGCCGCCGGTGAGAATATCCACGGCAACCTGGACGATGTCCGCCGCAACCAGACGGCCACCGAGGGCCAACACCCGTTCGCCACCGTGATCGCTTGCTCCGATTCCCGCGTGCCGGTCGAGTCGGTCTTCGATCGGGGTGTCGGCGACATCTTTACGATTCGCGTGGCCGGCAACGTCTGTGATACCGACGAAATCGGCTCGATCGAATATGGTGTGGACCACCTGGGCACGCCGCTGATGGTCGTGCTGGGCCACACGGGCTGCGGAGCGGTGACGGCCGTCGTCACCGGAGCCGAACTGCACGGCAGCATCCCGTCGCTGGTCGACAATATCGGCCCGGCCGTCGAAAAAGCAAAACACGATCATCCCGACACCCACGGCAAGGACCTGGTTCCAGCCGCCGTCGAGGCCAACGTCTGGCAGTCGATCGACGACCTGTTCAAGAGCAGTCCGGCCACGCGCAAGCTGGTCAAGGCCGGCACGCTGCAAGTCGTCGGGGCCGTCTATGACCTGGGTTCCGGTGAAGTGAAGTGGCTCGGCGAACATCCCGAGGCGGCCAAACTGGCGGCCTACACTGGCGGCCCCAGCCACGCCGAAACCCACGCGCCGGCCGATCCGGGCCCGCGACCGACCAACCCGGACGAAGCGCTGCACGCCATGCAGGCGGGCAACGAGCGTTACGCTAGCGATACGCCGATCCATCCGTTTAGCGACAAGTCGCGACGACATGATACGGCCGGCGAACAACATCCGTTCGCCACCGTGATCACCTGCTCCGACTCGCGCGTGCCGGTCGAGCGGGTGTTCGACCAGGGTATCGGCGACATCTTCACGATCCGCGTGGCGGGCAACGTCTGTGACGTGGACGAAGTCGGCTCGATCGAATATGGCGTCGACCATCTGGGGACGCCGCTGTTCGTCGTGCTCGGACATACCGGATGCGGTGCGGTGACCGCCGTGGTAACCGGCGCCGAACTGCACGGCAGCATCCCGCCGCTGGTGGACAACATCATTCCGGCGGTCGAGGCGGCTCAGCATGCCCATCCAAATACTCACGGCAAGGACCTGGTGCCTGCCGCGGTAGAGGCAAACGTCTGGCAATC
>JAZFUB010000226.1:0-8966 GCA_036447015.1 Thermoguttaceae bacterium
TAGAAGATGCGGACCAGGTTGCAGACGTCTTCGTGGATGTTCTGCGGTCGGGCCGGGCCCCAGTGGTACATGTCGACCAGTTTCAGGTCGAACGACAACCCGTAGCGCCGCACAATCACATTCTCGTCGTGCAGATCGCCATGGTACTCGCGCAAGTTGTGGATTTTCTCGATCCCCGAGGCCAGCGCATGCAGCAGGTGCAGCCCTTGGAAGACCGAGATCCGCTTGCCCGGCTGCCTGGCAAGGAAGTCGCTCAGCAGCTCGCCTTCGACGTATTCGGAGACCAGGAATTGGACGGAAAGATCTTCGAAAAGGATCGTCTCTTGGGTGTGATATTGGATGAGGATCGGGCAGTGACGCAGTTTGTGGAGCTTTCGGGCATAGAATCGGGCCGACCGATTCGACGGGTTTCGATGCGGATACCAGAACTTGGCCGCGTGCTCGATGCCGGTGGAACACTCTTTGAGCAGATAGACTTCGCCTTCCCAGCCGCTACCGATCTGCGAGATGATCTCGTACTTGCCGGCCACGATTCGGCCGGGTTGGAAGCCGAAACGCGTGATTCGACGCCCGTTGGTCTTCTTTTTCTTGCCCATGGCCTCTGTCCCCGAGAAGGATCGATCAGGGCGAAACCGTCGGTGCCCTTCTAATTCTAACCAGAAAAATCAATGCAAGGCAATCATACAGCGCATGGGCCACGATGGGAACCAGTAGATTGCCGGTCATCAACCAAACGGCGCCGAGGTAGAGCCCGATCACCCCGGCAAGCAGAGCGTAGGTGTTGGTGATGCGATGGGCCAGCCCGAAGAGAATCGCCGCCACGGCCAACCCGATCCAGACGCCGGCCTGCCCGGGCGTTGCGTCGGCAACGGCCTGTTGGATCACTCCGCGAAAGAGCATTTCCTCGCTGAGCCCGGCCAACGCGGAGATCACGGCCAAGTCGAGAATGCGACAGTCCCGAAACAGTGGCACGAGCATTTCGTCGACCACCCGAACCAGGCGTTTCACCGGCCGGATTGGACACTGCAGACATAGCCAGAACAGGGCCAAGGGCGGCAACGTTGCGACGACGCCCCAACCGGCATCTGCGAGCGACCAGTGAAACGATTCGAGCGGCTCCTGGCCGACGAGCCACCCGAGGCCCAACGCCACCACGACCAACCCACCCTCGAAGGCCGCCGCCAGCAAGGCAAAATGTCGCAATGGGGGAACCTCGTCCTCCATGTCGTTTTCCTTCCAAAGTCGCCGTGCCGGCGACAGCTAAACGTTTCGGTTCAACACCGTTTAGCAGCGGTCGGCACGACCGCGTCCTCTCGTTTAGCAGCCGCCGGCACGGCGGCGTACCGTGAGGTTCAACTCATCGCGTCCCCACTGCCGGCGGCAATGGGGTGACGAATTGCCACTGCTGAGGTTTCAGTCCGGCCGCCGTCGGATTCGCTTCGACGTATCGGGCCGCCGCATACAGGACATCCTCGTCGTCAATGAAAACGTTCCAACTGCCTCGCGTCCATGGTGTCTTCGTCAATCCCAGTTTGGACGTAGCAGAACCCTTGAATTGATTCACCAGGTACTCGATTCGATGTTTCGAGCGAGAAACAAGTAGATGAACGTGGTCGTTCATGATACTGCATGCTCGGACCGTCAGGTTCAACCGCCGAACGACTTCAGCGAAACCGTGTACCACGGTCGGGCGGGTTGCATTGGCAAGGTAATAGGGCGATCGAACCAAACGATGCGCAGCGGCCGTGCGGAAACGTCGCAGCCGTTGACCGTCGGGCCGCGGATCCTGTCGGCCATAACGAACATCGCCCAGTTCGGCCAATGCCTCGTTGTAGACGGCCTTCGAGTATGATCCCCGAGGATCGTTGGGAAGCCATGTACCGTAGGTCGTGAAGATGGTGTGATAGGCGATGATCATGGCGACGTCGCTTCGTCCGTTTAGCAGCGGTCGGTACGACAGCGTATCGTTGAACCCACTGAGTATTGTAGCGTAAGGGTGATGCAGTGCAAAGTCGCCGTGCCGGCGACAGCTAAACGTTTGGGTTGAAGGTCCGTTTAGCAGCGGTCGGCACGACCGCGTATCAGTACTCCGCCTCCAACGGTCCGCCCTCGGGTAGCAGTTCGGCAAGTGGGCACTCGCCGCAGCGGGGATTCTTCTTGCGACAAAACTCCTTGCCGACGCGGACCAGCAGGGCGTGGTATTCGTTGAACAGCGACACATCCTCGGGAAGACCGCTCTGGAAGTGATCCTGGATCATGTGATAGTCGGCGTCGAAGCCGATCCAACCGTGCCGGGCGAAGACCCGATGCGTGTAGGTGTCGACCACGAACGCGGGCAACCCGCCGGCGTAGAGCAGGATCGAATCGGCCGTCTCGGGGCCGATTCCGTGTACGGCCAACAGTTCCTCTCGAAGCGAATGGACTCCGGTGGCGAACATGCCGTCGATCAGGCCGTCGTAACGCTCGACGAGAAACTCCAACAGGCTGCGGAGCCGACGTGCCTTGATGCGGAAGTAGCCGGCCGGGCGGATCAGTTCTTCGAGTTCTTCCGACGGCACATCGTAAAGCGCGTGCGGCTGCAACAGGTCGGCATCGCGCAGATTGCCGATCGCCTTTTCGACGTTCTGCCAGTTGGTGTTC
Source organism: Thermoguttaceae bacterium (assembly GCA_036447015.1). Taxonomy (GTDB): domain Bacteria; phylum Planctomycetota; class Planctomycetia; order Pirellulales; family Thermoguttaceae; genus JAZFUB01. The sequence goes on from JAZFUB010000226.1 coordinate 2,641, forward strand.
TGGACCAGCACGGCGCCGACCATCACCTCGAAGGGTGTTTGCCCGGGCCACCAGTGTTGAGGGCCGAAGGCGTCGAACAGGTGCCTGTAGACTTCTTCGAGCGTGGCGGTCATGGTCGAGAGGCTACTCGTGCCGAAGGGCTTCGATCGGGTCCATCGCGGCGGCACGCATGGCCGGATAAATCCCGAAGATCACGCCGATGGTGACCGAAATACAGAACGCCAACGGGATCGACCAGGGAACGATGACCGGCTCGACCGTTCGGATTACGTCGGGTAGTTGGGCCATGACGTCGGGGAAGCTCGTGTCCATTAGTTCGAAGGCTAGCGAGACGATGAATCGACAGGTCAGCCCGCCGGCCACGCCGGTGATACCGCCGACGATCGACAGGGCGATCGTCTCGACGAGAAACTGCCGCGTGATGTCGCCGCGATTGGCCCCCAAGGCGCGGCGGACGCCGATCTCGCGAGTCCGTTCGGTGACGGTCGCGAGCATGATGTTCATGATGCCGATACCGCCGACGACCAGCGAGATCGCGGCGATCAGGCCCATGAAAATCATGAACATCATTCGCGTCGTTCGGGCTTGTTCCAGCAGTTCCAGCGGGACGGTCACGCCATAGTCGGGGTTGCGGTGGTATCGAACCATCGTCTGCTTGACCAATTCCGACGTCTCCAGAACGTTTTTGACCGAGTCGACGCGCAAGGTGACCTGGCTGAGTTCGACGATTTCGCCTTCGAACGAACCGCTGCGCCGCGTGAAAATGAAATCGCCGATGCGGCTCCAAAGCGTGGTGATTGGGATATAGACGTCCCTGCTGAAATCCTGGCCGGCCAGCGACCCACCGATGCCGGACGTGGGCATCCGCGGTTTCATCACGCCGACCACCACGTAATAGGCTTCTTCGATGTGGATGGAGCGGCCGATCGGATTCTCCAACGGAAACAGTGCCTCGGCAGTTTCGGCGGACAACACACAGTGGTTTTCCCGATGTTTCACCTCGGGGTCGGTGATGAAGTGTCCGCGGTCGACTTCCAGTCGAGTCACTTCGGCGTACTCGGGCGTGCATCCGACCAACCGACCGTCGACCTGGTGTCTGCCGTAGCCGAATCGACGTCGAAGCTCTCGGATCGGCAACGATCGCTCGATCGTGGGAATGGTCTCGCTAAGCCTCTCGAAATCGGCTCGCGTGATACCATAGGGGAGCAGTCCGCCTGCACTCTCGGTCACTTCGCTGGGCGGCTTGATCGAGCGGACGATGATGTTGCTGGCGCCGAGCCCTTCGATCTGCTCCTGGGCCTTGCGGCTGATCCCTTCGCCGATCGCCAACAACCAGATCACGCTGGCCACGCCGATGAAGATCCCCAGCACGGTCAGCGCCGACCGCATCGGGTGCAGCAGCAGGCTCTTGATGCCCAGTTGCCAGGTGCGTAGCCAGTGGAAGGTCATGGGGGGAGACTCGAATTATCAATGACCATTGTTCATTGTTCATTCGCCATTCCGCGTGTCCGACTCAATCAGGCCGTCACGGAGCCGAATGATTCGCTTCGTGCGGTCGCCAACCTCGGACTCGTGGGTGACGATGATGATCGTCTTTCCGTCGCGGTTGAGTTGCTGCAGTAGATCGAGAATTTCTTCGGACGTGGCCGAATCGAGGTTCCCGGTCGGCTCGTCGGCAAGGATGAAGAAGGGGTCGTTGATCAGGCTTCGCGCAATGGCCACACGTTGTTGCTGTCCGCCGGAAAGCTGCGTGGGGCGATGCTTCAGCCGGTCGCCCAGCCCGACCATGTCGGCCAGTTCATAGCTGCGGCGACGATTTTGGGTCGTCAGACGCCGCTGGTAGTACAGGGGAACTTCGATGTTCTCCAGAACCGTCAGTTGCGGAATCAGGTTGTACGATTGAAAAATGAATCCGATCCGCGAGGCACGAATGGCCGAGAGTTCGTCGTCGGAGAGCCGGCTCACGTCGTCGGTGCCAAGAAACAATGATCCGGAGGTCGGCCGATCGAGACATCCCAGCAGATTCAGCAGCGTACTCTTGCCCGACCCCGACGCCCCCATCACAGCCACAAAGTCGCCCTCGGGCACGTCGAGGCTGATCCCGCGCAGCGCACGCACAACCTCGCTGTCCATGACGTACTCTCGCGTGACATCTCGGACCACGGCCGCCATAGTCATGGTCGGCCTCCCGGTCTTCCGCCCGCAGCTCCGCCACCGGGAGCTTTGCCGCCCGGGCTGCTCCCACCGGCTCGAAGTTTCGCCATGGCCGCCGATAACTCGCCACGGTCGATCGCGCCGTCCTTGTTCGTGTCGGCAGCGGTCAACCCGGCTCGCATCCCGGCGGGCACGGCCGCTTGCTCACTCTGATCGAGTTTCCCGTCGCTGTTCTTGTCCAGACGTCCGAACATCTGGCCCGGATCGGGCGGTCTCTTGGCGGCCGAGGCGCCCTCTTGCGGCCCACCCGACTTCGGCGTCTGTGGGCGACCATCCGCGCCGCCGGGCGCCGCACGCCGGTTCGGCCTGGCACCTTCGTTCGGCGCCAATTCGGGCAGATCGAATTTGTCGCGGTGGGAGGTCGCGTCGAGAACGATTCGGTCGCCCTCTTCGAGGCCTCCCACGATCACCACCGTCTTGTCGTTCGTCGAACCGATCTTCACTTCGTGGGCACGAAACGTTCCATTTTCGTAAAAGACTACGTAAAACGTGTTGCCATGTTCGAGGACGGATTGAACCGGCACCTGCAGGACGTCTTCAAGTTGCTCGATGCGGATCCGGACCTCTGCCGTGTAGCCGGGTCGCAGGTCGGGCGGCGGGCTGGTGATCTTGATCAGTGTCTCGTATTCCTTGACCGCCGGACCCATCCAGCCGGACGAGGCCGGATACTCGCTGACTTCGGTGACTACGCCGGCCAGTTCGACGTCGGGAAAGGCGTCCAATCGGATGGTTGCTTCCATGCCGACGTCGACCATCGAGATTTTGCCTTCGTTGATGTTCGCCTTGACCTGCATCTTCGAAGGATCGGGCAGACGGAAAATCACTTGTCGCTCGCGGATCATGGTGCCCTCTTCGATCACGACCTCGCCGTTGCCGCGATATCCCTGCCGGTTCGCGTAAACGATCTGGCCGGTTTCCGTGGCGCAGATCGTGCAGTTTTTGATCTGCTGGAGGATGCGATCGTGTCTTTCGACGTCCAACTGATGACTGGACTTTGCGGCGGCCAACTTGGCTCCGGCCGTGTCGATCGCGGCTTGCAGTTGCTTGGTCGTCTTCTCTTTGGTGAAGTCTTCGAGTGTTTTCAGGTCCAACCTGGCCAGTTCCAATTTGTTCTCGGCCTTCGTGACGGCCGACCGATCACCTTCCAGTTCCAGGTCGGAGACGTAGCCCTTGGCATTGAGTCGCTCGCTGTAAACCAGATAGTCCTTCAAACGCGACAGTTCTTCCTCGGCCTCTTGAATCTGGATGTCGATCGTCTTGACTAATTGTTTGTAGATTCCTTGGAGATACTCCTTGTAGTCGATCTCGGCCGTCTCCACTGCGGCCTCTGCCTGGATCATCGTTGCACGGCTATTCTCGACGACGATCTTCTGCTGCAGCAACTGGTTGTTCAAAGAGGCCGAATCGAGTTCCACGAGAATCTTGCCGACGGCCTCGCCTTCCTCGTTAAACTCGATGTCTTCTTCGGTGATCACGTAGCCCTCGTCGACGATATAGAGGATCGCCGTTCCGCCACCGCCACTGCTGCCGCCACCGCCACCGCTGCCGCCGACCGATTCGACCTTGGAAACGATCTCGACGTTGCTGGCGCTTTCGACGTTTCCCCGTTCGGTCGCGTCGTGGATGAAATCGCCTCGCGTGACCACGTACGGCTGCGGACCGTCGTCGTCTTGCGAAGACCCGATCAAACTGGGGAAGGCGGCCCAGGCGATCGCCGCAACGGTCAGCAACAGACCCAGCGCGATGATCAGGCCCCGATAGGCGAACCCGGCTCGGCCGGGAGCCCTCGACGCTACGGTTGCGGAAGTCGATCCAACGCGACGCATCGGCATAAGCCTCTTCGGAGTCCGGCACGGCGGGCAGTGCATCGGGCAGCACCCGACCGCTCAGCCGGTTTTCATGGTGGAGAAAGCGGCAATGTTCAATGACAAATGACCAATGACCAAACGTCCTGAACATTGGTCATTGGGCCTTGGTCATTCTGGCTTCTCAAGGCTAGGAAGGCTCCAATTTTCATTATAGTCGGGCAGCACGCTCCTGTCACGGGTGAAGCCCGGCTGTCGGGCGGGTCATGCATCCACCTGTTTAGGTGCCTGTGGTGCAGCTGTTTGTACATTGGTCTCCACGCGCGCGGTTTGGGGAAACGAGCGAACGTGTCTGTCGACGCCCCTTAGTACGGAGAACCGCCCGGCGCCGCACGCTGGGTCATGCCGTCTGTGGCCCGGCGGCCCATTACTTGGATCGTCACATCGTCGATGCGAACTTCGCCCAGACCGGTCAATGCGAAACTGACGGTCATTTCCCCAGAATGGGGGACCATGCGGTAGAGGGTGAACTGCTGCCAGCCGTCGGTCTGTCCGATCCGCTGAGCAAGTGCCGCGCCGGTGAGCGAATCGAGAATCATCAGGCCGTCCACGCTGCCGCTGATCGCCGTGGGAACGTGTACCCAGCCGCTAATGCGCAGAAGTTGCCCCGGCTCGACCCGTAGCGGTGGACTCACGAGCCAAACCGGCGTGGTTTCGACCACGGCCGGCGCATTTTCGGGGTCCTCGGCCCGGACGACCAATCGCAGGCCGGCCTGCCCGCTGTGGGCCGCGTCGGCGGTCAGGTCGGCGGACGTTTGCAGGCCGGCCACGCCGTGCTGGAAGTGTCGCCAGCCGGCACCGAGCGTCGTTTGGATGTGCTCGAAATCACCGCCGGCAAGTCGATTCGGCTGGGGCTGCGAAGCGGCGATTCGTGCCAGCCATTGTCGATGCCATGGCAACGTGGCGAAACCGACCGCGCCGGGATATGCCACCGGCGAGTCGATCCCCTTTAGCGCGGCCTGCCAATAGGTTCGCTCGACCAACCGTAGCGCTCGCATGGCCCGCCGCGCGTGCAGGCAGACGGCCTGATAGTCCTTGGCCGCCAGATAGCCGTCACACCACTGCAAACTCTTCCGCGCGTTGAGGATCTGGCCGTCGACCGGATGGGCGGCCGCGCCCGGCCGCGCAAGTTGATTGACGACGTTCTGCACGCTTTCCAGCTTTTGGACCGCCAATTGGCGGGCAAGTTCGGCGGCGCGGGGGCCGATCTGCACGGCACGCTGCGTCAACGCGCTGATGACCAACGGGTCCTGGGCGATGAGCACCTGCCCGGTCAGCCCGAACTCCTCCAGCGTCACACGCATACCCCCGGTGACCCGTTTGTGCAGCAGCGGTCTCAGACCGCCGGGCGTCAGCACATGAGCTCCGTTCGATTCGGGAATGCCCGGAACGACCAGCGAAAGACCGTGACTGGCCGATTGGCCGGGCACATATTGAGCACCGGGAGTAAACCACATCGGCAACAGCAGTCGCGATTGGTCGGTCCGCAAGACGGCGCCGAAGACCTCCGGCCGGGTACACTCCGCCGTGCCCACGAAACTACCGGCGGCGGCCCACGGTTCGATCGATTGGAGCTCGAGGTTCAACAGTTCCAGAGCCGTAGCCCGACGACGCGTCTGCTGGTCGGTCGCATCGAGTGGCGACTCGCCGACGAACAACAGGCCCCGGCTTCCCGAGGCGACGGCCGTGTGGACCAGCAGACGCATCTGCTCGATCGAGACGCAACTGGGTGGCTCCCCGCCCAGTTCCCCACCCAGTTCTCCGCCCGGCTGAAGTGCTCGAAGCTGCTCTCGCAAGGCGTGTGCCGGTTGGGTCTGCACGGTCGTCCACACGCGTGTGCCCGGCCGGGCCAGCAGCGGCTGCCGGCGAATCCAATTGCCATAGTCGGCCATCTCCAGGCTGGTGCCAAGCGGCCGACGATCGATCAGCAACAGGTCGGCCTGCCGGCTGTAGGCTCGCAACTCGCTATGGGGCATGCAGACCAAAGGCCGCGCATGGCGCTGATCGGCCGATCGCAGACGCTCGGCCAGCGTCGTGACCGGCTGAAGTTCTTCACGCGACAGGGCCCAGCCAAGGTCCCAGGCCAGAACCGGGTCGTACTGCGGTCCGATTTCGCCCGCCGCCGAGAGCGACGGCTCGGATAATGACGAAGCGGGCAGAGACGATTCGACCCAGCGCGGCGGCGGGCTGACCAGCCACAAGCCGAGTTCTGCCGCCTGCTGCAAAATCTCCGGCGAGGCGGCTCGA
>JAZFUB010000227.1:0-5696 GCA_036447015.1 Thermoguttaceae bacterium
GGCCGCACGTTACAAGCCCCATAAGAAAGACAAACCATCCTGCGGAATGCCCAAACTCGTCCGAGCAAGTCCAGCACATCGGAAAAAACTGAAACAGTTCGACCTGCAAAACGCCACATAAAGTCCTTCACGGCGTTGCCCAACGGGGCGGCAGAAGGTTGGCCCGGATCGCCACTGTCGCCCCTTCGGGGCTAGTGAGAATGCGCCCGCGAGCATTCCCAGGGCTGACGCCCTGGGCTATTGACTGGCGCCCCTTCGGGGCTTAAACCGCCTGCCATGAGATCTTGGCGGACCCTCGACCTGGCAGAAGTTGCACGAGGCGGCAACTCGGGCTACGATAGCGGTGTCAATACGTGTGGAACCAACCGACGAACGGGTCGTCATCGAACTGAAAGGAAGAAGACCATGCTCAAGAGAAATGTTGCCACGAGGCTCTCGATGTTCGTGATTCTGGCTTCGGCATGCTTACAGGTCAGTGCGGCCGATCCTTGGGTCGTGCTCGACGGCCATGACGGCCCCGGCAAAGGAAAACATATCGTCTTTATCGCGGCCGACGACGAATACCGCTCGGAAGACCTCATCCCCCAGTACGCGAAGATCGCGGCCGTGCATCACGGTTTCAAATGCACGGTGCTGTTTCCCGTCAACAAGGAAACCGGCCTGATCGATCCGAACACGTTGGACAACGTTCCCGGGCTCGAAGCCCTGGAGACGGCCGACCTGATGGTCCTCTTCGCCCGATTCCGCGAACTGCCCGACGACCAGATGAAGTATATCGTCGACTACACGAACTCGGGCAAGCCGATCATCGGGCTGCGCACCGCCACGCACGCGTTCAACTATCGCACGAACCGCGAAAGCCCCTATGCAAAATACAGTTTCCGTAGCCAGGATCCCAAGGGCGGTTGGGGACGCCAAGTGTTGGGCGAGACCTGGATCAATCACTACGGTCGCCACAAGGTCGAGAGCACGCGCGGCGTTGTTGCCCCGGGTATGGAAGAGCATCCGATCGTCCGCGGGACCGAGGATATCTGGGGGCCGTCGGACGTTTACGAGTTGACGACGCTCGAAGGCGATTGCAAGCCGCTGGTCATGGGCCAGGTCCTCTCGGGCATGACCCCCGACGACAAACCGAATCCCGAGAAGCCGGCCCTGCCGATCGCCTGGACGAAGACGTTCACCGGCACCTCGGGCATAGCGGCCCGGGTCTTCACGACGACCATGGGCCACTCGTTCGACTTCAAGAGCGAAGGCTTCCGCCGGCTGATGATCAACGCCTGCTACTGGTGCATGGGACTGGAAGACAAGATCCCCGAGCGGAGCAAGGTCGATTACGTCGGCCAGTACGACCCCAACGGCATCGGCATGGGCGGTTTCAAGCAGGGATTGAAACCTTCGGATCACGCTCTGTAGGTAACTCAGTCCTCTTCGTCTTCCTTCATCGTCGCCTTGGCGATGATCTCCTGCTGGACGTTGCCGGGCACGATGTCGTAGTGGCTCAGCTCGATCGTGTAGCTGCCTTGTCCGCGGGTGATGCTCGAGAGGCTTCGGGCGTAGGTCGTCACTTCGGCCAACGGCACCTCGGCGGTGACGGTTTGCAGCCCGCCGCCGGCAGAGTCCATCCCCAGCACACGGCCGCGGCGGCCCGACATGTCGCTGCTGATGTCGCCCACGTTGTCCGAGGGGATGGTCACTTCCAGCTTGACGATCGGTTCGAGCAGCGACGGCTTGGCCTGTTGGAACACGTTGCGGAAGACCATCGAGGAGGCCATTTTGAAGGCCTGTTCGTTACTGTCGACCGGATGGTCCTTGCCGAAGTGGACTTCGACACAAACGTCCTGCACGCGATAGCCGGCCACCACACCCCGTTCGATCCGCTCCTTGAATCCCTTTTCCACGGCCGGCATGAAGTTGCTCGGGATCGTGCCGCCGACGACCGAGTCGAGCCACAGGAAGTTGTTTTCCTCGGTATAGTGGGGCGTTTTGAGCGAGGGGAACCGAGCCTTCACGGCGTACTCTTCGATGTCCGTGTCCTTGGGCAAGGGGAACATGCGGATGTGGACTTCGGCGAACTGGCCGCTTCCGCCCGACTGCTTCTTGTGCCGATAGCTGCCCTCGGCGTTGGCCTGGATCGTTTCGCGATAGGGGATCTTCGGCAGTTTGGTGTCGACCTCCACCTTGTCGCGCCGCTTGAGTCGCTCCTGGATGATTTGCAGGTGCAGTTCGCTCATGCCGGTGACGACCGTCTCTTTGGTCTGCGCGTCGAGTTCGCGAATGAACGTCGAGTCTTCCTCAACCAGTTTCTGCAGCGAGCCGGAAAGCTTGGTCTGGTCGCTACGGCTCTTCGGCGTCACGGCCAGGCCGACCATCGGCTTGGGGAATACGATCGGAGCCATGGACATTTCGCCCAAGGTGCTGCTGGTATGCAGTTCTTCCATCTTGACCAGGGCCACGATATCGCCCGGGCCGGCGTCGTCGATCGGCGTCGTCTCGTTGGCCTGCATCTGCAACACTTGGCTCACCTTCAGTCCCTTGCGCAGCCCGACGACCGGCACGATGGTGTCTTTCTTCAGCGTTCCGGAGAAGACGCGAAGGAACGACAGTTTTTGGACGAACGGGTCGATGCGGGTTTTGAAGACCTGGGCGACCAACGGGCCGGCTGCATCGGCCTTCACTTCGACTTCGTTGCCCTCGGCGTCCTTGGCCGTGCGCGGCACGACGTTCGGCGGAAGCGCACACATCGCCATCGCGTCGAGCAACTCCGGCACACCGCCGCCCGTCTTGCTCGAGCAGCAGACGATCGGAATCAGCGAGCCCTCGGCGACCGCCCGAACGATCAGACGCGAGAGTTCCTCGTCGGTGGGCATCTCGCCTTCGAAGTAGCGTTCCATCACCTCTTCGTCGACCTCGATGATCGACTCCAACAACGCTTCGCTGATCTCGGCCGGATCGATGGCCGCGCCGTCGGTGTCGTCGGGCACGTTCAGAGTGCCGGCCACGCCGCGGAAATCGCCGCCAACGCCCAGGGGAACGTTCAGCAGCACGCACGCTTTGCCGAAAACTTCCTGGATATTGCCGACCAAGCCGGGAAAATCGACGTTGTCGGAGTCCATCTTGTTGATGACGATCATCCGGCCCAGGCCCGCCTTCTCGGCCTCGGCAAAGACACGTCGCGTGTTCACCTCGATACCCGCCTGGGCATTGATCGTGATGGCCGCCGTATCGACGCCCCGCATCGCACCGATCACGCCGCCGATGAAATCGGGATATCCGGGCGTGTCGATCACGTTGAAGTGTTTTTCCGCATGATCGAAGTTCACCACACTGGCTTCGATCGAATACTTGTGCTGTTTCTCTTCTTCATCGAAGTCGCAGATGCTCGTGCCGTCGTCGACACTTGCCTGACGGTTCAGCGTGCCGGTCGAGGTCAGCAGCGAGTCGACCAGGGTCGTCTTTCCGGCCGAGCCGTGCCCACACATGACAATGTTGCGAATGTCCTCGACTTTGTATTTCGGCATCGGTCGTTTCCTTTGAATTCGAAATCACGCCCCGAGCACAACGAACCGGCCGGGGCAAAACCCAAGATAATTGTTTCGTTATTCGGTTGCCGCGGCAAGTGCCTCCGGCAGCGTCAATGTTTTCTCGTACAACGCCCGGCCGATGATGCAACCGGCCATCGGCACGGCCGCCAGTCGGGCGACGTCCTCCTTGGTCGTCACACCGCCGGAGGCGACCACCGGCAAATCGACCGTCGCCTGCATTTCGGCCATAGCCGCCACATTCGGACCGGCCATCATCCCATCGGTCGCGATGTCGGTGTAAATCACCGCCGCGATCGGCTCCTCGGCAAACCGGACCGCCAGGTCGATCGCCGTCATGTCGGACGTCTGCAGCCAACCCTCGGTCGCCACGCGGCCTTCCCTCGCATCGATCCCCAAGACCAACTTGCCGGGAAATTTTTGGCACATCGCGCGAAACCAATCGGGTTTGCGGATGGCCAACGTCCCAACGACCAGCCGATGCAGCCCCAAATCGAGCAACTCGCGAATCGTCTGTTCCTCGCGAATGCCACCCCCCAACTCGCACGGAACACCGCTCGCCTCGACGATCGCTCGAACGCTCGCGAGGTTCGTGGGTCGTCCATCTCGGGCGCCGTCCAGATCGACCAGGTGGAAACGGTCGGCCCCCGCTTCGACCCAATGTCGGGCCATGGCGGCCGGATCTTCGCCAAAAACGGTCTCCTGGCTGTAGTCACCCTGCTTCAGTCGTACACAGCACCCCCCCCGCAAATCGATGGCCGGCCAAACTTCCACGCGCTCGATGCTCCTACCCACCACCGGGCATAAAGGCAAAACGCGTAATATGACATAGAATCGGTCACCTTGCAAGCCGCGCCGCTGACGAGACGTCACGGCATGGGGTTGGTGCGGTCGGCGCCGAACAAGCCCCGTTGGGGTTGAAATTGCCTGCTAGATGACGAACATGAAGTAGCCAAGCACCACGGTCAGCAGCACTCCCAAGGCGATCATCACGAGGACCGGGCGGTGGCCGATCGGCTCCGGCGGTCGCTCGGGCAGTTCCACCTCGATCCCGTCGCCAAAATCGTGGCCGCACGACTCGCAAAGACGCGGGTATGCCGGCACGAACGGTTCGTCGCACGTCGTGCACATCAGCATCGTCGGCGGGGAGGCCTCGTCGTCCAGGGGCGGTGGTTCGCTCTCAGGATCGCCCGACGTGCAGCCGTCCGGGCCGCAATGGCTGCCGGTCATGCCCGCCAGATCACCCGGCTGGGGTATCCAGTCGAAGCCCATGTCGACCGGCGGAAACTCGGTGCCCGCCGTCGAGCAGATCGGACATTGGGTGGACCGTCGGGCATCGCACTCGGGACACCGGGGCCATTCGTCCAGGATGTTCTCGTCCGAGTCGTCATCGGTCAGCGGCTGTTTGTGATCGAAGCGGACCGCCATTTGTCGGGCAACCACGGCATGCTCCTCGGCCACAGCGACTCGTGCCGCCGTGGACCAGCCGACGATGTCGACACCCGAGCCACCTTGCAGCACCTCGTTGAGCACGATCGCTTCGATCTGACGCTCGGCCAGCAGGTTCTTCAGCAGATGGGCGTCCTGCACGGTGCGGGCCGTATAGATGACCGTTGGTTCCTGGGCCATGGGCAAAATCCCTTCCGGTTGGGGGTGTGATCTGAGTGGGCATCGCCGACCATGCTAATCGTATCCAATCCTACCCGACCGGGGCAAGCCGAGAATGCCGCCGCGTGTTCGTAGTCCCGGCTTTGGCCGGCAAGTTTGCATTCCCCTATGGCGGGAGTATAACTGATTCGTGGTAAGCGTCGGTACCAACAAAAACCAAGAACATTCACCGGAGGACCGCTGATGAGCAAGTTCACGTACGATTCGATTCTCTCCCGTTCGATCAAACAGTGCTTCGCCATGACGGCCATCTTTTTGGTGACAGTGTTCCTCGTGACGGCAACCACCCTCGCTGCAGAAGTGCCGCGGGTCAACCCGGCCGGCGAGCAGCCGAACGATCGGCGGCTCGAACCGCTGATCAACCTCAACGGCTACTTTCCGTTCCATCCTTGCTCGTCGCCGGAAGCCTGGGCCGAGCGTAGCGAGCGGTTGCGAAGGCAGTTGCTCGTAGCGACCGGCCTATGGCCCGAGCCGACCAAAACGCCTGCC
>JAZFUB010000228.1:0-3869 GCA_036447015.1 Thermoguttaceae bacterium
ATGGGCTTTCTCACTGCTCATAGCTCAAAGCTCACTGCTCATTGCCAAATAGGGAAGTAATTCCTGTACGAGTTCTAAGATGCGACGACTGGCAGTGGATGCCCCCGATCGAAGGTGGCTCACTCGTCGTCGACGAACATCAGGCCCAGACGCCAGGCCTGTTCGGCGGCGTCCCATCGGACCCACCGGACAACGGCCCGTCTCGTTTCGGATTTGTAGTAGGCCTCGACTTCTTGCCCGATGTGGGCTTCCACTTCATCGGTCATCCGTACGCCAATGCCCTTGAGCGATTCGTCGAGCACTTCGCCGACCAACCGATGTCCCGGACCGAACCGAATCGAGACCTCGCCCGATTCCAGTTCGCACGACTTCCGGTCCGACTCACGACGGTCCAGTTCATCCACCGAGGCGGACGCGTCTAAATCGAATTGTTCCTGTGGCATCGCAGCAGTACCCCCGAGGCTGTCGGCTATCGAAAATGCGAGATTGCTCGAATTCCTCCTATAGGAAATCCTAGGCCGTTTCTTCGCGCAGGGGTTCGAGAAATCGAAAGAATCTCTCGGAAGCACCACGCTACCGAGGGGGTGCATGCGTGAGCCGGATCGAGTCATTCATCAGCGATCCTCTCGTCGAGCAGAACCGGGCATGCCCGTGCCGATTCTGCGGGCCGAAACTGCTATTGGCCGGACTCTCACGTCGCGGTATTCTCGCGACGTTCGTTACTGTGGGTGCCATGCTCCACGCTTGCGTGGGCATGTCTCTCATCTTGACGACCCGACAGCATGCCCACGCAAGCGTGGAGCATGGCACCCAGCTAGACGACAATTGCGTACCAAACCGTAAGGTGGAAAAAGCTTACGAGACCTGACCCCGGAGGAATCGACCCATGAACCGGCTGACGGTGATTATTCCCTGCAAGGACGAGCAGCAGAACATTCGCGCGTGCATCGAATCGGTCCGCGATTTGGCCGACGAGATCCTCGTGGCCGACTCCGGCTCGACCGATCGCACGCTGCAGATCGTTCGCGAGATGGGCGGCTGCCGGATCATCCAGCGGGAATACATCAATTCGGCCAATTTCAAGAACTGGGCGATCCCCCAGGCAGCCCATCCTTGGGTGCTCCTGGTCGATGCGGACGAACGGGCCACGGAACAACTCTGCGGGGAAATCCACGAGGTGCTCGCCGCCACGCCGCAGTTCGACGGTTATAGCATGCGGTTTCAACCCTTCTTCATGGGCCGACCGCTGATGCACTCGTGCAGCAAGACGACCACGGCCATCCGGTTGTTCCGACGCGAGTGCCGTTACGACTCGTCGCACGTCCATGCCAACATCGATCTGCCGGCCGGAAGGGTCAAGCGGCTCGAAGGCAAGTTCGATCATCACACCTCGAAATCGCTCACCCATTTCTTTGCCAAGCAGAACCGCTACGCCACCTGGAAGGCCGAAGACATGTATCTCGCGGGCCGACGCACCGGCTATCTCGGCGTGTTGCTTCGCCCGCCTACCCGGTTCCTTCAGTTCTTTCTCTTGCGGGCCGGTTTCCTCGACGGCGTTCCCGGGCTGGTCATGTGCCTGATCGTGGCATACTACACATTCATGAAGTACGCCAAGCTCTGGGAGATGACGCACGTCGACACGGCCGAGCGCCCGAAAGCGGCAAGCCCGGAAGACGTCCGATCCGCCGCTTGATCGACGAGCTATCAGAGTTCGCCGTCGAAGATCTTCTGATAGACGCGTTCGATGCCTTCGGCCTCGCGGCTGCAGTCGTGCCTCTCGGCGGCGTGCTGCCGGGCGTTGCGCCCCATTCGTAGCAGAGCCTCGGGATCCTCCAGGCATTGCTCGATCCGGGCGGTCAATGCGTTGAGATCCTCGATATCGACAACGTAGCCCGTCTTGCCCTCTTCGATCAGTTTGGGAAAGAAGCCGGTGCGGGTTGCCACGACCGCCGCCCCACACGACATCGCTTCGATCGGCGTCAGGCCGAAACCTTCGTAGCGCGGCGAGGCGACGCACAGGCAGATCCGTTGGAACCAGAGGTGACGCTCGTCTGCCGGAACTTCGTCGAGCCAGACGACCCGATCGCTGATGCCGGCCTCTTCGATCCGCCCGACCAGGGCTTGTTGAAAATCCGCGTCTTTCGGTTTCCATCGACCGGCAATGACCGCGACGAAGTCGGGATAGCGGGGCAGCAAGCGGCACATGGCCCCGACGAACAGATCGGTCCCCTTCTCCGGCCGCACGCGTCCGAAGACGCCGATGCCGTACTTTCCCGGCAGGCCGGACGCTTTCCAACAGGCCCGCTTATCCTCGGGCGGTGTGAACCGACTCGTATCGACTCCGTGCGGCACGATGGCGTCGCACCCGCCGACATACGAGGCCGCTTCCTCGGTCGTCGCGATCAGGACGTCCATCCAAGCGAACATGGTACGCGTCATCAGCGAATGACGCCGCAAGGCGACCGTCGTGGCGACCAGTTTCAAGGGCGCCCGAAACAGGTGCTTGAGAATCCATCCGACGAACATCTCGGCCGTACGTCTGGCGTGCCAGATTCGGACCGGACGCCCGGCCGGCCGGCGCCATAGAAAGCGGACCAACTGCAACGGGCCGATCCGTCGAGTTCCCACCGGCAACGGTTTGCCGAGAATCGCGACTCGATAGCGGCGCTCGTGGTGCTCGGCCAGATTGGCGATCGTCGCCGAAACGCCCGTGAATCGGGCATTGAAGTTCGTCAGGATCACTTCCGGACTCTGGGAGGATTTGCCGTCAGTGCCATGCATTCGCGAGAGTGGCTCAGTTGTACTAGTTCTGGTTCGACTGTTCGAGTTCTACAGCCAACATAACGCTAAGACGCTCATATAGCTACGATTCAAGAGCGGAAAAAAGGGGAAAGGGGAGAAAAGGAGAAGACGAATGTTGGCTTTCCTCTCCCCCTCCTTACTTCTTTCCATTTCCCTCTTTCCCTTTTTTCCGATTCCTTCTCTCTGTGGCATCGAGCGTGGGCTTACCAACCTGTTGACAATTTGCCGGCGAATCGATGCCGGTGTCGACAAAACGCGACCTTCTACCGGAAAACGTGACTCGGGTCTCGGGCCAACCGGTCTATTCGTTGCCAGCGGACGAGAAATCGTCGAATCTCGGTGCGATTTCGCAACATGGGGGAATCCACAGCGCCATTTCCGGAGATTCGTCACCCCGGCAGACGCGACCCGGCGGTTCGGTCGAAGCGATTGTGCGGGCTAGTTGGCGGTCGCCGCTGTTTTCCGGCCGGAATCGGAATTCGGCATTGTTTTTGCAACTGGGTCTAACCATAATGCAAATAGACCGTCCGAGGGGGCAGTCAACTGTGCGAAATCTCGTCCATTGAGAAAGGTCCTGTCATGTCACGTTTTGCACGATTGAGTATTGTCCTGGTAGCCGTCGGTTGTCTGGGCTGGGCCGTCTGGGGTCTTGCCAACGAGCCGGTGCAATCGTCGATCAATGCCAATCCGACCACGTCGTCCGTGGAGGCCGTGGATTCGGACAGTTTGGCCGCCAGGTATCATTACCGCAACCGCACGAAGCGATTCTTCGATCGGGCCAAGGGTCGCGGGATCCGTCGCCAGAACGAGGTCGAGCCGGCCGAGGAAGTCCAGATCGCTGCTCGATATCATCTGCGCAACCGCACGGAGAAGTTCTTCGATCGGGCCAAGGACGTCAAGGTCGCTGCTCGGTACCACTTGCGCAACCGCACGGAGAAGTTCTTCGATCGGGCCAAGGACGTCAAGGTCGCTGCTCGGTATCATCTGCGCGGTCGTACGGCAAGTTTCTTCGGCCGGACCATCGTCTAGGCCATATCGAGCCGGCACGGTGGCGCACCTCCGTGTTC
>JAZFUB010000229.1:0-9548 GCA_036447015.1 Thermoguttaceae bacterium
TGCTCCAACGTTTCATGGCTGCCCCCATGTTGGTTTCGGTTGAGTTTGATTACTTGGCGGTCCGGACTATTCACGCACGATCACCACCTCATCGATATTGGGAAGCAGTTCGCCGTCAACCACACGGCTGACTTTCTGCCAGGAGAAGCTGCCTCCGCTGAGCGGTCGCAAGATACTTGTCGACGACGCGATCGCACCGTCGGGCGACGTGGCTTTGGTCTTCACCAGCCAGCGGTCGCCGCTGCGAGACCAAATACCCTCGGCAAACCCACCGTCGCAGTCGAAGACCCACGAACGAATCTGTTTTCGGGCCGGGTCCCAGCCGACGAACTGCATGCCGCTGATGTCGATGCGGTCGCCGATCGAGGCGGTGAACGAACGCCGAAGGAAGTTTCGATTGCGTGTCCATTGACACTCCGTCCTCATCACCTCTCCGCCTTCCTGGTCGATCCAACTGCCGACCATCCATTCGAGGTCTTTCAACTGCTCGTAGTGGGATGGAGGGGCCGGCAGGTCTTCCTCCTCGCTCACGCGATCGATCAGCCACTTGCCCTCGCGCCGCACATAGACCACGCTGTAGCTACTCTTGGCCGGTTCGGATCGCGGCTCCGTCACGGTTGCCGTGCCCTGTTCGAGAGCCACGTTGGGCGAAATGAATTCGAGCGATTCGGTCTCGGCCTCGAGCTTCGTGCCTTCCATCTCCTTGAACTGTGCGGCGAACTCGTTGCGAAGCGATTCACGCCCGGTGATCTGCTCGCCGCTGAGTCGACTGATGTAAACGCCCTCGGGCGACCACAAGGCCGCCAGTGCGGTCGCGTCGCGCCGGTTGAAGGCTTCCACGTACGACGTTACCGCCTTCTCGATTGCCGCACGGTCGTCGCTCTGCTGTGCGCAGACGGTCGAGACTCCAACGACGGCGACAACGAACATCGAAATCCGGATGATCGGTTTCATGGTTCTCCGTTCTCCCTGTGTGTCTGTGTGTTTGGTTAGTCTGAATGTCAACAACGCGGACCGATGCAGGCCCGCCCAGCAGTCCCCACCAAACGTAGTTTCCTGGGCGAGCGACGTGCGACCGTATCGAGGAAAATGTAAAAATAACAGACTCCAAGCCCACCGACTGCGATCGGTGGGACCGACCGAGTGCGTACGCCGGGTCCCACCGGACGCAGCCGGTGGGCTTGGACGCCACATGCACAGCGTAAGAACTTCCCGGTCGGACCCACGCAAGCGCCGGCATGGCACTCAACTCATTGACTCACGGCGTGGGAACATCGATACTGAAGGATCTGCCCGAGAGTCCACGACATGAACCCGACCGAACGCACCGGAGAAACTGAAATGAAACGCCTACTTGTCGCCGTTCTACTATCACTTTCCACCCATGCCGCAACCCAAGCATGGTGCGATGAATCGCCCACCCGCCCCAACATCGTGCTGATCATGGCCGACGACATGGGCTACTCGGACCTGGGTTGCTATGGCAGCGAGATCGACACGCCCAACTTGGACGCACTGGCTGCCGGCGGGTTGCAATTCACGCATTTCTACAATACGGGCCGATGCTGTCCTTCGCGTGCCGCACTGATGACGGGACTCTATCCGCACCAGGCCGGCGTGGGCCACATGAGCAAGGACCGTGGTCTGCCCAGCTATCGGGGCGAATTGGGCAAGGACACCGTCACCATCGCCGAAGTGCTCGGTGCGGCCGGATACCGCACGATGATGACCGGCAAGTGGCACCTCGGGTGGAGCGATTACGACTCGCCCGACGCTCGCGGGTTCGACCGATTCTACGGCACGCGAGGATACATCGACAGCTACTTCACCGTGATCAACCGTACGGAAGTCTACCTCGACGACAAGCTGTTGATCAAACCGACCGAAAGCCCGACGAATCGCCTTCGGCCGGATACCGTCTGGTACACGACCGATGTCTTCACCGACTATGCCATCGAGTTCATCGACGAGGCCGTCGAGCGCGACACGCCGTTCTTCCTGTACGTGGCCTACAACGCACCGCACTTTCCGTTGCATGCCCACAAGGCGGATATCGCTAAGTACCGCGGCAAGTTCACCCGAGGCTGGGATGTCGCCCGCCGGGAACGGTTCGAGCGGATGCGTCGCATGGGGCTACTCGACCGGCGGTGGAAGCTCTCGCCACAGGATTCGCCGCCGTGGGACGAACTCTCGGCCGAGGAAAAGAACGAAATGGATTTCCGCATGGCCGTCTATGCCGCCATCGTCGACCGTTTGGACCAGAACGTCGGCCGACTGGTCGACTCGCTGAAAGAGTCGGGCCAATTCGACAATACGGTGATCCTCTTCCTTTCCGACAACGGCGGTTCGTCGGAAGTTGGAATCTTCGGGCTGAGGTCCGATACGGCCAAGGCGGCCGCCTACGACCAGTGGCAGCGGGCCGGCGGCTGGACGTCGAGCTACGGACAAGGCTGGGCCAACGTCAGCAACGTGCCGTTTCGCATGTACAAGCGGTACAGTCACGAAGGTGGAATCGCCGCCCCGTTGATCGCCCATTGGCCGGCAGGTATCGAATCGCGAGGTACGTTGTGCCACCGGCCGGCACATATCATCGACATCATGGCGACCTGCGCCGAGTTGGCCCGGACCGAGTATCCCGAGCGGTTCAACGAGCACGCAATCACACCAACGGAAGGAGTGAGCCTCGTACCCGTCTTCCAGGGCCGAAAGGAAGCCGTCGGGCGCGAGGCACTCTACTGGGAGCACGAGGGCAATCGGGCCGTCCGCCAAGGCAAGTGGAAACTGGTCGCCCGGCACGAGCAGCCTTGGGAACTGTTCGACATGGAAGCCGACCGCACAGAACTGCACGATCTGGCCGCCGAGCATCCCGATCGGGTTGCACGGATGGTGTCGCTGTACCACAAATGGGCCGATAGGGCGGGCGTCGTGCCATGGGGAGAGTTGAATAAACCCCGGAAATAGTGGTTAGCCGCTGGGCTTGCCCCGCGCTGTGAAGTGCTCGATGGTTCCCCACTTCACAGCGCGGGGCAAGCCCAGCGGCTAACAAATTGACAACTCCGACCCAACGGCAGGCAGGCCTGTTGGCTAACCCATGAGAGCCGTTCCGTACCCCCACCTTGACCGATCGTGGGGCGACGTGATAGATTTGTGTGTTTGCGATGTCTCGGCGAATGTGTCCCGAGGCGGTCCAACTTGGGTTCGATTGAGGGGTTGTGTTGTGCCTGGTACGTGTGTGATTGGATTGCAGTGGGGTGACGAGGCCAAGGGCAAGATTGTCGATCTGCTGACCGAACAGCACGACATCGTCGTCCGGTATCAGGGCGGCGCCAATGCGGGCCATACTGTCGTGACGGGCGGTGAGACCTACAAGCTCTCGTTGATCCCCAGCGGGATCTTTCGGCCGCAGGTCCAGTGCGTCGTCGCCGGCGGCGTGGTGCTCAATCCGGCCGGCATCCTCGACGAGATCGACGGGCTGACGGCCCGGGGGATCAAGGTGGCCGAGAACCTGATGCTCAGCGACCGTGCGCATGTGATCTTGCCCTGGCATTTCGAGGAAGATCGGCTGATCGACGCGCAATGCACCGGCGGCGAGGCCATCGGGACGACCATGCGAGGCATCGGCCCCTGCTACCGCGACAAGGTGGGCCGATCGTTCGCCGTTCGGATCGGTGACATGTATCGCGACAATTTCCGCGAGCGGATCGGCCGGATCGTCGTAGCGAAGCGAAAGGTCCTTGCCGGATTGGGCGACAGTAACGTGACGTTCGACCCGGACGAAATCTTCCGGCAGTACACCGACTATGCCGGGCGGTTGAAGCCGCACGTGGCCGACACGACGGCCTTCCTGCTCGATGCGGTCGAGGCCGACAAGAAGATCCTCTTCGAGGGTGCCCAGGGCGCGCTGTTGGATATCGACCATGGCACGTTCCCGTTCGTCACCAGCAGCAACAGCTCGGGCGTGGGCGTTTCGAGCGGTTCTGGAATCGCGGGCCGTCATATCGACAAGGTCATCGGAATTCTCAAGGCCTACACCACGCGCGTCGGCGGCGGGCCGTTTCCGACCGAACAGGACAACGAGATCGGCCGGGAGATTCGCGAGCGGGGGAACGAGTACGGCACGGTGACCAAGCGGCCCCGACGCTGCGGTTGGTTCGACGCCGTGGCGGCCCGATATACGGCCCGGCTCAGCGGTGTCGACGTCTTGGCCGTCATGCTGCTGGACGTGCCAAGCCAACTGCCCGAATTGAAGATCTGCACGGCCTACGAGATCGACGGGCGCCGGACGACCGATTTCCCCAGCCATGTGGACGATCTGCGTCGCGTAAAGCCGATCTACGAAACGCTGCCCGGCTGGCAGGAGGAGATTACCGACATCCGTCGCATCGAAGATCTGCCGGAAAACGCCAAGAACTACATCGGTCGACTCAGTGAAATCGTCGGCCGGCCGGTCGAAATCGTGTCGGTCGGGCCCGATCGCCTTCAGACTATGTTCGCCGTCTCATAACCGTTCCTCAACAGCACCCGAGTGCCGCTGGCCGCCATGTCCGATCCGGCCCACACGATCACGAGCAAACCGTTGGACATCCCGCGAGAGAGGATGCCGCGACACATTGCCGTGATCATGGACGGCAACGGACGTTGGGCACAGCAGCAGGGCTTTCCGCGGATCGAAGGGCATCGCCGCGGCGTGGCCAGCGTGCGGCGAACGACCGAAGAATGTTCGCGGCTGGGCATCGAGCAGCTCACGCTCTACTGCCTCTCGAGCGAGAACTGGAAACGCCCGCAGGCGGAACTCGACTTCCTGATGCACCTGTTGCAGCAGTACATGATCGAGGAACGCACGACGATCATGCGACAGAACATTCGCGTCGAGATGATCGGCCGCCGCGAGGGGATTCCCGAGGAACCGTTGCGAGAAATCGACAAAACGGTCGCCATGAGCCGCGAGAACACCGGCTTGCGACTGTGCCTGGCGATCAACTACGGCGGGCGGGGCGAGTTGGTCGATGCGGTCCGTGGGATCGCCGAGCAGGTCGAGTCGGGCAGCCTCAGCCCGGGCGACGTGACCGAGCAGACGATCGAGTCGCACCTCTACACGGCCGGCATGCCGGAGCCCGACCTGCTGATCCGCACGGCCGGCGAGCTGCGCATCAGCAACTTTCTCCTCTGGCAAATCAGCTACGCCGAGATCTGGGTGACCGACCTGTGCTGGCCCGAGTTCGACGAATCGCTACTCCACACCGCGATACGAAGCTTCGCCGAGCGGGACCGGCGGTTCGGTGGGTTGAACTCGTAAGTTACTCGGTTGAAAAACAGCCGTAGGGTGGGCACCGCCCACCAAAACTCGCTTGACGTGTACCCCTTGGTTCCTGGTGGGCGGTGCCCACCCTACTTTTCCAACTTGCTACTTGTTCTCCGCTACTCTGCCGGTGGACCGTACACTATTTGATCGGCGGTCGGCTGGCCGGTGATGGCCAGATAGGTCACCGGAAACAACAACATCATGAAGGGGCCTACGACCAGGAGGCCGGTGAAACAGGTCAGCAACACGATCATGGAACCAACCACGCCCGCGACCAGGAGAATCAGAAACAGCGTCAGCTTGTTGCCAACCATCAGATCCTTCGAGATGCTCAGCGAATCGATGATGCCGACGTTTCGGTCCACAATAAGCAACTTGTACTGCGAGAACATCAACGCGAGAATGATGCCGGGGATGATCAGCAGAGCATATCCAAAACCTATGAGGATCCCGCCCAAGATACCTGCAAACAGTGCCCGTACGTAATAGGGGCCTCCGGCAAACAGATCACTCAAATTGGCCGGCTGTCCTCGGGCGATTTTCAGGAAGTAGAGTGCCTGTCCGAGAGTGATCCACAAGGTGATCAAGTTGAGGATGACATACCCGAGAAGTAGGATAGCAAGTCCCTCCAGAGTAAAACGCGCAAAGACAATTTCCTGATAGATCCTGAGCGGCGTTTGCAGAACGATGTTGATCAAAGCGATAACGACGAAGGCGGCCAGGCAGGCTCCCCACTGCTCTTTGAAAATCGTCCACGTGCGGCTGAAGACATCCTCCAAGTCGATCCGCGTCGGGGTGAACGCGCCTTGGGTTGGTGCATAGGCGGGTGCGGTGCTGTGGGCGCTGGGCGACTGATACGGATTTTCCGCGTCGCCAGCGGGCTCGTACCCGGCCGCACCCGAGGCGAAGGGGCTTTCCGCCGGTTTGTGCGAAGGCAGCGGAGCACCAAACGGCGAATCGCCGGGCGTGGGTGCATCGGCCGAACCGTCGGGAACCTTCACGACCGCTCCACAGTCGGGACATTTCGCCTGTTTCCCCGCTGTGTCATCTCCGGTTCGCAGCAGTCGATTGCAAGCACTACAACGGAATTCGATCGACATAATAACCTCGCTTGTTCGATACACGCGGCCGAGAAACCAACGACAGCGCCCCCCATTGACTTGGCCCCACGTCGCCAGCATAACAGAATTGGGCGGTCGCGGGCAATCCGTCTGGAAGCATCGGGCCGTCATTCGACCTGGGAGAATGCCCCGGATATATCCTATTCGGACGTTCGGCCCCAATCTTGTGATTTTTCCGCGCCCGAACACCGACCGAATCGGGCCTCAATGAAGGAGATGTAGGGTGCGTCTGGACGCACCACGGACTGCTGACCGTCTGATTTCAAGATGGTGCGTCCAGACGCACCCTACATCTCAAGCCGGGCGTTAAACGAATTCGCCCCCGCTTACACATGGTCTTGCTGCGACTGCCACCGACGCAATCGATCGGCCACTTGCTCCGGCCGCGCCGTGCCGGTGACGGCCAGTTGCTCGACGGTGATCGAAGCGACCAGGTTGCCCAGCAAGGCCGCCTCGGGCAGCTCGGCTCCGGCGGCCAAGGCGAGCACTGCCGAGGCCGTCGCACTGTCGCCCGCACCGGTCGGATCGGTCGGACCGTCGAGGCGAACGCCCGGCACGAGTGTCGGCTCGGGATCGCTCACTACCATACCCTGGGCACCTCGGGTTACGCAGATCGGCGCTCCGTGGGCAGCTCGCAGTTGTTGCATTGCCGAAAGAAGTTCCGCCAGGTCAACCGAATCGTCCGGCATCGGTTCGTCGCAGCCCACGGCCTCGAACTGGTTCGGCTTGATCGTTAGTCCCCGAAACTGCCGGATGCGACGTCGGCTGTCGGCCCAGAAAATCACGTGCGGATGCTGCTTGGCACGGTCCGTCAACGCCTCGCGCACCCGGGCCGTGACCACTCCGCAATCGGACTGCTCCACCTGGTCGGCAACGATCACGGCATCGAGTCGTGGCAACAGCACGTCGAGCGACTCGATAATCTTCTGTTGCACTGCCGCCGGAGTGGCCGTGCGGTTCTTGATATCGTATCGTTGGTGCTCGCCGTTGAGGCTCGGATCGTCCTGATCGCGCGGTTTCAGGTAGGTCGGCGTGACACGCCCCGGCTCGCGATGCAGATGCTCGGTACGACAGCCGAGCCGATCGAGATCCGCACGCAGCTCGTACGACTCGCCGTCGTCGCCCGAGAAGCCGATCGCGTGCAGCGTGCCGGCCGCAAGGGACGCCAGATTGCAGACGACCGTACCGGCCGCACCGGGGCTATGTCGCACCCGGGCCACCTGGTGGGCCGTCTTGCCGGTCTCGACGCTGATCTCGGCCGCCGCCGGATCGACGTCGAAGTATTTATCCAAGAAAAAGTCGCCCAGCACGGCGATTCTCAGCTGCGGGAATGCCGCGATCAGTTCGTCGAGCCGCTCGGGGGACATGGTGCGGAAGGTTTTCATGGCAGCGTTTCTGCTTTGGGATCGGCCGGCGAACGACTTCCCCGTTTACCTGCCGCCGGCACGGCGGCTTGACGCTTGAACGCACTTTCGGCAAAGTCGCCGTGCCGGCGACAGCTAAACGGGGAGGTTCGACCAATCGGCCTCGTAGACCGTGTATCCGGCGTCGCTCATGCCGACCCGGCTGTAGACGTCCATTGCACGGCGGTTACTCTTCTCTACGTACAGCCGCAGGCCGCACACGTCGGGTGTGTCTTTGGCCAGCGATTCGATATGGCGATACAAGGCGCGAAAGACGCCGCGCCGCCGGTACTCGGCGTGAACGTAGACGCTTTGGAACCACCAAAACGTGCCGTCGCGCCATTCGCTCAGTTCATAGGTCACCATGGCCTGGCCGACGGGCTTGCCCGAGTGTTCGGCGAGGAAGAATCGGCAGAGGTCGGGCCGCGTCAATCCTCGCTCGACGCCCGATCGAAGCACGGCGGCGTCGAGCTCTTTGTCCTCCGTCTCCCGAGCCATCCGGCTGTTGAATTGCACAATCGTGTCGATATCTTCGAGTGTTGCCTCGCGTACTCGGATGGTTCCATCGGTTTCGCTCATGATGTTTCCTCCGCTCTCTCGACAATCGCGTCATACAGGGCCGGAATCGTCCGGCGGTGATCGCCTTGAACGTAATGGCTCGTGCCGCCGTCGGCGACCGTCCGTACGAGCACGGTCTTGTAGGGGCGGAAATAGTAACGGGGGTCGGATTTCTCGGCCTCTTCGTCCGTGTGCTCGCCCAAGGACAGCAGATCGAAGACGCCGGTCGTGAAGCGGCCGATCGACCGGCCTTCTTGCCGGGCCACGTTTCGGGCCATGGTCAGGGCTTTCAGATAGACCTCCGGCCCCATCACGGCGGTACCGATGTTCAGAAACACGCCGCCCTCGAGCCGCGTGATGCTCTGGGTGAAAACGAGGAAGTCGGCGTACGTGGCCGCCCCGGTTGCCGCCGGGTCGAAGTTGGGATGCTCGTGCACTATGTCCTGGCCGATGCTCACGTGGACGGTCACGGGAACGCCCAGCCGAACTCCGGCCGCCAACAGACTCGTGTCGCGATAGGGAAACGCTTCGTCTTCGATCATCCGCCCGACGGCCTCGCCGAATCCGATGCCGTCGCGCGAACCGGCCGTCACCGCATCGTTGATCCGCCCGGTCTCGTTCCACAGACCGAACTCGCCGGTCCGCACGTATCGGGCGACACTCTCGGTCGTTTGCCCGATCATCGCCATCTCGAAGTCGTGAATGGCGCCGGCCCCGTTGAGCGCCACATGGTTGACCAGGCCGCGTCGCATCAGGTCGATCACCAGCGGGGCGCCTCCCGTCTTCAGCACGTGGCCACCACAGCAAAACATCACGGTCCGTTCGGCACCGGCGGCCCGAGTGATCGACCGGGCCAATGGTCCGATCGCTTCGTGCGTGAACGGTTCGCGCGGACTGTCCGGAAAGATCAGGCACGACCGATCGAGATCGTGCGTCCGCTGCGCAAGCGGTTTCAGTATCAGTCGGCTCCGGTCGAATTGTTCGTGTGTCATGTGGGTTGTCTCAATCGTCGTTCCAAAGATACTCGCACAATCGGCGATAGTCTTGAAAGTCGGGAATGACCAGATCGGCTCCGGCGCCGATCAGCCGCTCACGTTTCCATGGGTCGGGCTTGCCGCTGCGTCCCGATTCGTCACTGGCGACGGCCACCGCCGTACCGCCGGC
>JAZFUB010000230.1:0-11350 GCA_036447015.1 Thermoguttaceae bacterium
AGGGGGAGTACCGGTGCCTCTTCTCTGCTCATCAATGCGCCGAAGTCCTTGGTCTTGGAGTTATGGCGGCCCGGCAACAGAGAAGAGGCACCGGTACTCCCCCTGATGTCTGCCTTGAGGTACGCAAATCTGCGATGAACCTTTATTACTGTGTGTTCAACAACTTGCCGCAGTGACGGTCGGTAACGCAAAACAGCTGGGTGCCATGCTCCACGCTTGCATGGGCATGCTGTGCGGACATCAAGACGGGGAAACATGGCGACGCAAGCGCGTTTAGCGGCCGGGCTTGCCCGGCGCGTTTCTTGCCGACGAAAGCAGTTCAAAACACGCCGGGCAAGCCCGGCCGCTAAACGATGATGGCGCAGGTAGCATTAAGGCCGGCAGCGCGCGAGCAGTTTGTCGAACTTTGCCTTCATCTCCGGGCCGCCTAGCTCCGGGTGCAGGAGCTTTAGGAGCGTGATCATCTTGGCCGTTTGCTGCTTGTTGCCCGATTGGCAGTGCAGCCATGCGACGGAATACTTTGCTCGGAACCAGCGTGGACTGCCCTTCGGTGAACGGTCTTCCAACTCTCGCCACTTTGCCATAGCCTTCTTCAGCGAGGCCGGATCGCGTTGGTTCAGCAGTAGTTCGGCGTAGGCCTCTTGGATCGTACCGTCGTGCGGCGCGGCGGCCGCGAGGACCTGATAAGCGGCGAGCGCCTCGTCGACTTGGCCGACGCCGGCCAGGGCTTCGGCCCGGACCTTTTCCAATGCTGCCTGTTGCGATGGTTCGAGTGTCGCGCCTCCGCTACGTAGCAGATCGATGGCCGTCAGTTGCAGTTGGGCCAATTCGGCGCGGACAGACGGTTTTGCCGATCGGGCCATTCGGCCGAGCCCTTCAAGCATTTCAAGCAGTGCGTCGGGCGGGCCGGCGGAAATCCGAGCGAGCAGGTCGCCCGCCTCGCGACGTCTTCCGCGACCGGCCAACGAGAAGACCAACAGCGCCTCGGCGTTGGACTTCCACTCGGTCGGCGGATCGGCGGAGCCGCTTAGTGCGGCCGAAAGGAGGTCCTGCGACTGGTCGAAACCGGCCGACGTGTATCCGAGCCAGAGCCGGGCGGCCGCCAGGGCAGCAAGACGTTCCAACTCGCCCCATTGCTGCACTCGGGCGCCCGACGCGTCGAACGTCAGCGACTCGAACCATCGGGCCGCTTTGTCGGCGATCTGTTCGACCGGTTCTCCCGCCGCGCGACGCCGATCGAACCAGGTTCGGCAACAGCGATCGATTGCTTCGACGGCCTGGAAGTATTCCGCATCTTCAGCAGAGACGGCCTGATAGGCCTGGATGGCGGCGTCCCAATCGCGGCGGTACTCGGACAGCCGTCCCAACTGCCACCAGGCCTGTCCGGCGGTCGGGCCGTGGGGCCATCCCTCCAGGTGTTCCTGCAAAAGAGCGACGTACCGATCGAGCTGGTTCGCCGGATCGGATTTCGCAATCTGCCCGGCATGGTAAACGGCCAGCAGGTGGGCCTCCGGTGCCTTTGCGTGCTCGGGCATCGTCAGGGCGATCTGCCGAAATCGGGCCAGCGCCTCTTCGTGCCGGTTGCGTTGGTGTTCGATCGTTGCCGCAAGGTAGCCAAGGTCGAAGGCTCGATCCGTGTTGCCCGCGGTTGTTGCGAACTGTCGAGCCCGATCGTACGCGGCGACCGCCTCGTCGAGTTGCCCGCTACGAAACGAGCTTGCCGCAGCCCGGGCGAGTGTCTCAAGATCGGCACTGCCGGCCAACGTGCGCACATAGGCGGCCAGACGCATCTCGGCCCTTCGCGTCCAGTACGGCCCGTGCAGGTTTTCGATCCGACTGACCATCTCCGTCGCCTTGGTCTGCCAGGCGTCGGCCTGGGGGCGGTTGTTTGCGTCGAGCGATTCCCGCCATGCGGTCAAGTACGTGTCGAGCCATGCGAAATCCAACTCGGGCGAAACGACGGCCTCGATCTGACGACCCTCGGCCAGCGCGGCCACCGCATCGGCAAGTTGGTCGGTCGCCAATGCCAGCCGGATCCGCTCGGCCCGGGCACGCAGCTCGACCGAAGCGGGCGGTTTCAGCGCTCGCAGGGCTTCGAGTTGCCGTCGGGCCACGTCCGGGTTGCCCAGCAGGCGATAGCATTTGATCAGATCGAGCCGACTCTTCCAGGCCAACGACCACCCCAACGCGTCGTTCGGGTCGAGCTTGACCAGCCAGTCGAGCAATTCGACGGCCTGCGTCAGCGCGTTGCTCCGATCGGGACTGTCGCTCGCATAGCACAGGGCCTGGTTGCGATACGCGCGGGACAGTTCGTACTGCAAGGTGTTCTGCAGCGAGGTCAGTTCATCGGCCGAAAGGCGATCCGGTTCGCTCCGTCGCGACAGGTTCTGCTGGCGCCGCTGTCGTTCGACCTCGTCGGCCAGTTCGCCAAGCAGTCGGACGGCTTCCCGAAGTCGAATCTGTGCCTCGTCGATCAGGTCGGCTCGCCGGGCCGACACTTCGGCTTCCTGTCGGGCCAGTTCGCCGCGCGTCAGCACCGCCAATGCCGCCTGGAGCCGAACCGGCAGCAACCGGGGATCGGCGGGATACTGTCGGGCGAAATCCTCGGTCACTTGCGCCGCCCGTTGCCAAAGCGGCTCGCGACTATCCGGCGGCAAGCCGACGGCCTGTTGAGCCAGGCTGCGCGACAGCTCGATCACCAGGTCGGACCGCCGTCGTGCGGAAATCCCCGGCTGGGCCAATCGATCGAGGCAATAAGATTCGGCCAGCCGGTAGAGCCCTCGCTGATGCAACCCGGCCAGAAACCGCTGGTCGGTCGTCTCGGCGGCGACTGCCCATGAGGTGATACCGAGCAGAATCAGTCCTAGCAGCGGTGATCTAGCGTTTGACATGGCTACGACTACGCGGCCACCGACGCGGCGAATTGCACTCGTTCCAAGCCGACCTTGCGGCATAGATCGTAGACGTCGATGACGTTCTCCATCGGCACGCTCGGATCGATGTCGAGGATGACCGGCAGGTCGATCTTGATTCGGGCGGCCGCTTCGAGCACCGCTCGCACCTCGGCCAGACTGCTGTAGTCGCGATCGTTGATCTGCCATCGGGGCCCCCCGTCGCGCCAGAGAACTTTGACCACGATCTCGTCCAGATCGAGCACCTCGGGATCGATCGGCGTTTCGCTTGCGACCGTGCCCGGCAGCAGGAATCGGGTGGGCAGAATCTCCTCGGGCATCTGAAAACTGGCCGTACAGATGAAGAAGATCAGCAGCAGGAAGATCACGTCGATCATCGGCGTCATCTTCACTTCCAGCGGGCCTCGCCGCTCGCGATGGTATGGCGGTCGTCGCATGGGTTCCGTCCTTACTCTCCAACCACGGAAAAGGTAACTCTCCAAACTCCCTCTCGGGCACAGGCCACCATGATCGGTTCGACCATGCGGTACGGCACCGTCCGATCCGCACGAATGCGGACCTCCAAGTGTCGTTCGCTACGCCGGCTTTCGAAGCCGATCAGTCGGGCCAACTCCTCGGTGGTGACCTGGCGCCCGCCGACGACGATCCGTGCCGCCGCGTCTTTCTCGGGCAGGACGTTGACCACCACGCGGCGGATATCGTCCTCGCCGGGCCGTTGTCCGCTGCCGGCCTCGGGTAGATCCAACTCCAACTCGACCTCCTGCTTGGCCAGGTGGCTCGAGACGAGGAAGAAAATGATCAACAAGAACACGACGTCGATCATCGGCGTCATGTTGAAGCCCAAACTTCCTCGCGACAAGTTGTTCGGCACGCGCATCAGGGTCCTCCTACCGGCGGAGCGGGCGGACGCGTATCTCTCGGGCCAGCGTCTTTCGGGTTGGCGGCCTGCGGCTTTGGCCGACCCGGCGGACGTGTTGCGGCCCTGGGACGTTTCAGCGGTGCGAAGACGTGCTGGGCCACGTAGGTCGATTCGGCGACCAATTGATCGACCCGATTGCGGAAAACGGCGAACGCGGCCAGCGACGGAATCGCCACGATCAGCCCTTCGACCGTGGTGACCAGCGCCTGATAGATCCCGCCGGCCAGATCGGCGGCCCGGGCGGCACCTTGCGTGTTGGCCACCTCGCGGAAGGCCAGGATCATGCCGATCACCGTGCCCAACAGGCCCAGCATCGGGGCGATGTTGCCGATGACCGAGAGGTATTCGATCTTGCGGAACAGTCGGGCCGACTGATCGGCCGTGGCGTCTTCCATGGCCTTCTCGACGGACGGCCAATCGACGTCGGCCTCGGCCAATCCGGCTTCGAGCACGAACGCCAGGAAGCTGGGCTCCCGGTGGCACCGCTGCTGGGCCGGCCCCAGCTTGCCCTCGGACAGAAGCTGCCGCACGTCGTCGCCCAGCCCCGGCGGCATCAAGACCGACTCGCGGATCGTCATGATGTGTTCGACGACCAATGCCACGGCGCCGATCGACAGCAGCATGATCACCATCCCCACTGGCCCACCGGCCGCAAGGATCGCAAAAAAGCCCTCCGACTCATCGGCCGGTTCTTGATTGTCGGCCGGCGCAGGTGTATCGGGGCCCTGCGTTTGGGCGTCTGCACTCGCCAGCCAAAGCAAGCAAACGACCGCGAGCATAAAGACGCAACACCTAGTTTTTCGCAACGTTGTCTCCTACGCAAAGTTCTTCCTTGTCCCTAACCTCGACCTATGCCATTTTGGAGTAAAAAAGAGACTCTTCCGGAGAATCTGTGGGCGAATTGAGGGCGGAAGGAGTGGGACAGAAAAATGGGGGACAGAAAGATAATGGTGAAGAGGGAACTGGCCTTGTGAAGCGGGAAGTTGCTACGAGTCATCATCATTTATTCTTTCCTTCATTTTTCTGTCCCCCATGTTTCTGTCCATTTCCTCCCCTTTCCCCTTTTTTCGATCACAAAATGTCAGTCGCAACAACACGTCACTTCTTTACTCATGATTCGTCGTTCATCATCGCTTCCATTCGACTCCGTGCTGCGGCCACGGCGTCGGTCTGTTCCGCGTATCTGCGGATCACCTCGCCGTAGAGCCGAACGGCTTCGGGGGTTCGGTCGAGTTGCTTCATGGCGCGGCCGGCGTCCAACAGCGCTCGGGCAGCCAGCGGGCGTTGCTGAGGATAGAGGATCGGCACGCGCATCATTGCCAAGGCGGCCGGTTCCCATTGTTCTTGCCGCGCGCGAGCAAGACCCAACACATAGTACGGCCCGGCGGCGAGCGGCTCGGGCATCTGCTCGATCGCCCGACCCCAGCCGTCGATCTGCTCGCCGGTCGCCGTGATCAGGGCCGTCCGCCATGTCTGGGCCGCGGCAAGCATCGCGATGCGCCGATCCGCCGAACCGGTCAACTGGCCCAATTCCGTCAGGGCCTCTCCGCGCGACGGGCCGGCCAACAGGTGGCTGGCCCCCAGCAACACGGCCGCCGGCTCCTTGCGACGGAACCACTGTCGCGCCGCTTGATCGAGGGCAGGCGTCGGTTGTCGGGTCATCCAGGCCAGCGGAATGCAATCGAAATCGAGCGTGTCGGGATCGCTTTGAACGAGCAACAGGAACTCCTCGCCCGCCCTGTCCGTCTGGCCCAATGCATGGTAACAGCGAACGATTCCCGCGGTGATCCGACGCCGCACCCAAGTTCGTGGGTCGACCTTCCGGGCTTGGCCGTATAGCGCCAGTGCCTGACTGAATTGTCCGTTGGCCAGCAGTGCGTCGGCCTCGGTGTGGTCACGGCCGTAGGGCGTCTCGATCGCGAGGACCTGCCCGGCCGGATAGCTCTCTTGTCTGCCGCTGACACGTTCGAAACGCAACTCGCGGCCCGTGTAGTCGAGGATCCGGCCGGTGATTTTCGACTGCCCGCCGGTGCCCGTGGCCAGCTTGACCGTGTCCTGTGCAGCCAGATCGCTCGCAACGGCCAGGGCAAGCAGTCCGACGAGGGCGACCGGGTTCCTTCCCAGTATCCGGGTTTTCATCCGCTGATCCTTCACTGCCGCGCTGCGGGCATTCCTACTGGATAGAGCTTCGTCACGTCGACGTAGCCGTGTTTGCCGCCGTTCTGTCGGGCCAATTTGACGAGGAAGTTGTTCTTGTCGCGCTGTGGGCCAAGGCCGAACTCGATCGCGTGAATCTGGATGCCTCGGGCCATGCGCTCGATCTTCGCCAGGGCGGCCGGCCCCAGTTGGGGCAAATCGGCATCGGTGAGGAAGAAGATCACGTCCGGCTGCAGCTTGATCGCCGCGACCAGGGCCTGCTCGTGCTCCGTGGAACCGTCGGCCGTAATCCCTCCGACAAATCGTTCGGCCAATGCCTTGTTCCGTTCGTTGGCGAAGCAGAGCTTGTTCGGTTGGCCGGTCGGATTGAATCGGAACGTGTTTTCGTTGTAGAAGATGATCTGAAACTGATGGGTCTGTTCGAGGCTCTTGAGACTTTGGATCAACTGGGCCTTGGCAGCGCCCAAGGAACTGCGGCCCGACCCGCCCATGCTGCCGGAGCGGTCGAACACGTAGACGAACTTGTAGCCTTCGCCTTCGATGCCGAACACGCCGGTCCGTGCCTTGCCGCCGATCGTCGGTCTGGCGTTCGGGCCGGCCGTCGAATCGATCGCCGAACCGACGCCGCCCGATTCGAGTGCCCCCGGGCCAATCACGGCGAACGCGGCGGGCAACTCGCTGGTGGGATCCGACGGCGGCTGATCGCTCAGCAGTTCGCCCACGCCACCGCCCATGGCAGCCTCGGCGGCCGAGTCGGCTCCGCCGGCCTCTTCCGCGCTCTCGTAGTACGGCTCGTCCGAGTCCTGATGTTTCAGCACGATGCCGACCTCGGCCGTACGAGCTGCCGAAACCCCCTGTGGCGGGGAAAGCTGTAGCGTCAGCCCTAGCACAAGCACCAGCAAGAGGTGCAGCACCATGGAAATCAGCCAACTGGGTAGCGTTACCCGACGCTGGGACATCGAAGTCGTCCCCCGAAAAGTCTGTCTGAGAAAGCAGTTAGGACGTGACGACGCATTGTAGGTTCAGCCCCGATGCAAGTCAACTCGGGTTGGCCCCTTCGCTCGGTATCGAGCCGTGGCTATAATTCACCGCTGCCACTACCAATACGGAGCCGAAGCCTGTGCGGATTATCAAATATCCCCATCCTACCCTGCGTCACAAGTCGAAACCGCTGCGCCGCGTCGATGCCCCCCTGAAGAAGATGATCCACGAGATGCTCGACCTGATGTACGAAGACCACGGTGTCGGACTGGCGGCCAATCAGGTCGGTTTGCCGTATCGGCTGTTCGTGATGAACCTTCAAAGTGATTCGGCGGCCAAGGACGAGGAGCACGTCTTCATCAATCCGGTGATTTCGAAGCGCCAGGGCATGGCCGAGGCCGAGGAAGGCTGCTTGAGTCTGCCGGAAATCTACGCCGATGTGAAACGGCCGGAGAAGATCGTCTTGTCGGCCTATGGGCTCGACGGCCAGGAATTGCATTACGAACTGAGCGGCCTGTCTGCCCGGGCGGCCCAACACGAGGCTGACCATCTCGACGGCGTGCTGTTCATCGACCGTCTCAGCCCGGGCGGCCAGCTCGCCGTCAAGGAAGCGGTCGGCGAGCTGGAGCTCGAGTTCGAGACCGACCGCTCCCGAGGGATGATCCCCGACGACGCGGCAATCGCCGCCCGGCTGGCGGAACTCGAGGAGTTGCGGACATAGTGCTTTGTCAAGTTTCGATTTTGGGGTGGCTGGGGTTGAGATGCGAGGAACGAGCACCGAACCCCCAGACCTGAACCACTGGGGGTTCACCACTCGTTCCTCGTGGTTCAACCCCAGCCACCCACCCCAAGTCCTAGTTTTGACAAAGCACTAGGGCGTTCCCTCCCTCTCGATCAATCCAACCGTTGCCCCGGGGTGTCAGCCGACTACCGACGAGACAACAGTTTTGTTCGTGACCACTTGTCCTCTTGCGACGTTGTCACCCAGGCCTTTTTCCGAAATCATCGAACCAAGTGGGCAGTGCTCTCCGGAAAAAGACCTGGGCCACCCGCTCTGGTCGTCGCGGGCCGGTTCTTCCGGCGGCGGCGTTGAGGCGTTGGTAAAGGCCGCAACCCCCCCGACTTAGCGGAAATCCTCAAGTTGGGGCTCTGCACAGCCGATCGACAAATATCCCTTGTCTTTTCTGTCTTCGCGCGATCTGCTATTCTCATGGTGGCGATCAGCGAAGGATCGCGTTGTTGTTGGGCAAAGAATACGAGAGCGGACAGAGTGGCCGACCGACCGTCCGTAGGGCCGCCATGTTCCCTCGTTTGTACATGCCCCTTAACTTACGTAGATATTCATCACGGACCGAGAATGTCTTATCATCTGCTGACCGGCGCCACCGGACTACTAGGATCCTACTTGCTGCATGACGGATTGCGCGCGGGACGCCGAATGGCCGTGATCGCTCGAGGCAATCGCTGCGAGTCGGCTCATGCGCGGATCGAAACCATTCTTGCTCGCTACGAGCAAGCGGACGGCCGGGCCTTACCTCGACCGGTCGTCTTGGAAGGCGACCTTGTGGCGGAGAATCTGGGGCTCGACGATACGGCTTTGCGTTGGGTTGCCCGGCATTGCGGTTCGGTCGTCCACAACGCGGCCAGCCTGACGTTTCACGGGAAGGACCACGGCGGCGAACCGTGGCGGTCCAACGTGGGAGGAACCCGACGGTTGCTGGAGCTTTGCCGCCGCACGGGAATCGATCAGTTCCACTACATCTCGACGGCCTATGTATCCGGCGAACGCACCGGTCGGATCCTGGAATCGGAACTCGACGAGCAACAAGCACTTTGTAACGACTATGAGCGAAGCAAGCTCGAGGCGGAACTGATGGTGCGCGACGCCGATCATCTCGATCGCCCGACGATCTACCGGCCGCCGGTCATCGTCGGCGACTCGCAGACCAGTTACACGCCGACGTTCCACGGTTTCTACGTGCCGTTGAAGGCCGCCCACGTACTGGTCAATCAATTCGTCCGCGGCGACCACGAGAAGCTGCTGCTGATGGCGCTGGGGCTGACCGGCAGCGAGTGCAAGAACTTCGTTCCCGTCGATTGGGTCTCGCGCGTGATTACCTATCTGCACGGCCGGCCCGAGCACCATGGCAGGACCTATCACCTCACGTCCGAACGCCGGGTACCGCTCTCGGAAGTGGCCCTGGTCATGAAACGGGCGATTCGAACCTACTCCGAAGAACCCGACACGGTGAAGGATCGAGCCAGTGACATCAAAGAATTCGAGCAACTCTTCTCCGAGCAACTGGAACTCTACGGCGAGTATTGGCGAGACGATCCGGTGTTCGACCGAACGAATACGGCCGAGGCTGCCGGGCATCTGGTCTGTCCCGACGTGAATGAAGCGATGTTGATGCGGTTGGCGACGTTCGCGATCCGGTCGAATTTCGGCCGTCCGCGTCCCAGGCCGATCAAACCGGCTTTCGACGCGCACCGCTTCGTGCAAGACCGGCTTCCGATGCCCGATGGTTCGAGCCCCCTGTCCCTCCCAAAGAAGATCTGGGGATTGCAGGTTGACGGCCCGGGCGGCGGGCAGTGGAAACTGTTTGTCAAGAAGGGGCGTGTCCTGGCCGCCGAAGAAGGACTCGACGGTGAGCATACGACGGTGCTTCGAATGGATGTCGAGACGTTCCAGCAACTCGTGGGCAACGGTCTCACGGCGGAGCGGGCGATCGACGGCGGCCGGATCCACGTGGAGGGAAGTCGAGGAGAGTTTACGAGTTTGCTGGCCGGATTGCAGAACACTGCCGGACACGCCGCCTGATCGCGTCCGCCAGCCGCGTCGAACCGACCGTGAGGCTGCCTATGCTTTTCCCCTTGCCCCTGGTCCCGTTCGAGCAGTACATGTTGGCCGACGACGGGCCGGCCTATCCCATGAACGGAGTCTTTCGGCTGAGGTTTTCGGGCCGATTCGACCGCCCCGCCTTGCTGTCGGCCGTTCGAGCGGCGGTCGCTCGGCACCCATTGCTCTCGGCCAGAATCGAGCGAACGGGCCGCCAAGGACCGGTGTGGGTTGCCGATGCCCAGTCGGAGCCGTCGGTCGAGTGGATCGACGGGTCGACCGGCAAGGAGTTTCCCACAGTCGGACACCTC
Organism: Thermoguttaceae bacterium; assembly: GCA_036447015.1. Lineage (GTDB taxonomy): Bacteria > Planctomycetota > Planctomycetia > Pirellulales > Thermoguttaceae > JAZFUB01. The sequence goes on from JAZFUB010000230.1 coordinate 10,120, forward strand.
GACCCGCAGCGCGGGCCCGTCTTTCGAGCGTGGGTGGTTCAGGACGAGCCGTCGGAAACGACCGACCTGGTGCTTGCACTGCATCATTGTTGCAGCGATGCCTTGGGGGCGTTTCGCTTCATCGAAGATCTGCTGAGGCTCTATGACGGGGCCGTCCGGGGGAAGCCGACCTCGGTCGCGTTGCCTCCGCTCGACGAGCGGTTGTTGCGGCGTCGGGGCGCGTTCGGGCTTTCGCCGGGGAAGCTGCTTCGCGACGGCCTGAAGCAACTGGTCGGCCTGCACGGCGCATGGCGGTTCTTCATGCATCGCCCCGTGCCTTTGGTTCCCCACAAGCCGGAACCCCGCGGGGCGCCGGTCCCCGAATCCTATCCGACGGCCGTCACCCGGCAACTCAGCACGGCGGAAACCGACGCGCTGCGCCGCTCGGCCCGAGAGCGTCAGGTCACGGTCAATGAATTGCTTGCCCGCGACCTCTTCCTTACGTTGGAAGCCTTCCAAGCGAATCTCGCACCAGGCAAAGGGCTCACATTCAAAGGGACCGACTGGTTGCGTCTGTCGGTGCCGATGAATCTCCGAGGCGATTCCGATCGGCGTCTGCCCGCGGCAAACGTCGTGAGTCTGGTATTCCTCGATCGGCGGAAACGTCATTGTACCGAGGCGGCGCGTCTGCTGGCCGGAATCCACCGCGAGATGCAGCGGATCAAACGCCTGAGGCTGGGGCTGACGTTCGTCTTGTCGTTGCGGCTGCTGAAGTACCTGCCCGGCGGGATCGCGCGGACGGTCGAGACCGACCACTGCCAGTCGACCTGCGTGTTCACCAACCTGGGGCCGTTGTTCGTCGACACACCGCTGGCCCAAAGCGATGGGCGGGTCGTCTCGGGGAGCCTGGTTCTCGAGGGCATGGACATCCTTCCGCCATTGCGGCCCCATACGTGTGCCGCGTTGTGCATCTTCACGTACGCCGGTCGACTGAACGTAACGCTCCACTACGACGCCCGGCCGCTTTCGAAGACCGACGCCGAATCGCTGCTGGAGACTTACATGCAAAACATACGAAGCACGCTGCCAACGACGGAGACGCAAACGGGCGACCCGTCGCGGGGGGTGGCGGCTGCGTAAACAACCGCGTAGGTAACCGTTTAGCGGCCAACATTTTGCAATCTCGGAAAAAAGGGGAAGGGGGAGAAAAGGGAGGACAACCACAGAGAGCACAGAGGACACAGAGAAAAGA
>JAZFUB010000231.1:0-11722 GCA_036447015.1 Thermoguttaceae bacterium
GGCATTGGTCGGCCGAAGGAGGAGGCGAGAGAATCAGGCCGACAACGACCATCAGCGGCCGGAGATGTCGGAAGCGAGTGGTTGGATGTTTCATAAGGCCCATTATACCCAGCTTCGGTCCGCCGGACATGTCCTAGTTCCCGTAGGCCGGATCGCGATCCGGCATTCCCCGACGAGACGAGCACGCCGGATCGCGATCCGGCCTACGTCAGGGACGTGCCACCCGAACCTCTGTGGCGTCCATTGCGGCCGGTCGGGGGGATCGATGAGGGGTTTTCGCCAATATCGCGCGAAAAAGTTGCACTTCCGGGGGGTCGCAATTATAATGAACGTATTGGATTTTGTGGACGGGTCGGCCCGGCTTCCGAGTGAAGGGCGTCTCTTCGTGCGGATGTCGCGTCGCGGCTTGCCCAACCGGTATGGCACAGGGAACGCATCGCGCACGGCCCATGTTCTTGGGTGACTTTTCCAGCGGATCAGTTGCTGCGCTTCTTCGGCGTCATAGGTCCAGCCAAGATCGCCGCATGCGGCAGACATTCTGCATTGCGGCGGCAATGCCACTTATCGAGGAACTTCGTCATGTTACGGGACATCAGGCGACGGGCGGCGCAAGCACGCAAGTTACTCCTTTCACGCAATGCGCCCGAGGGCTCAGCGCGGCGCGGCGGCGGCAATCGGCTCACGTTCGAACCGCTCGAAGCGCGGCTGGTGTTGGCCGACGCGGCCGGGGTCGGTGACTTGTTGATTACCGAAATCAATTATCATCCCTTTGCGCTCACCGAAGACGAAATCGGCGTGCTGAATCCCGATCCGAACGATCCGGACGCCGTCAAGGAACTGATCCGTGACTTCGAGTTCATCGAACTGAAGAACATCAGCGGCGGGCCGATCGAACTCGGTGGCGTGCATTTCGAGACCCGGGTGGAGCAGGACAACGACGGCGAAGACAAGATCAAGGGGATCGTCTATAACTTCCCGTCGATGGTGCTCGGCACGGGCGAAATGGTCGTCGTCGCCAATGATCCGGCCGTCTTCCGGACCGCCGGTACCCGCTATGAAACTAATGCTGCCGGCAACCTCGTCACGCCGGACGGCACCATTGTCACGCTGCTTGGCCCCTTCGAGCAGGACTCCTTGGGGAATGCTACGCATCTGAGCGACGGCGGAGACCGCATCCTCCTGAAGAGCGAGTCGGACGTCATGATCGTGGGCGGCAACGTCAATGGTTTCAACTACCACGATAGCGGTGACGACCCCTGGCCTGCCCGGGCGGACGGCAGCGGAAGTTCGCTTCAGGTGGCGAATCTGGCGGCGAATCCTGATGATGCGGAGTATTGGCGCAATAGTTCGGAGTTGTTCGGCACGCCCGGCTTCGAGGACGAGGCGCCGATCACGGATGTCGTGATCAACGAAGTGTTGGCACATACCGACTGGCCGACCTACGATGCGATCGAACTGCTGAACCTCAGCGGAAACACGACGTACGACATCGACGGATGGTACCTGACCGATTCGAACAACAGCTTCGAGAAGCTTCGCAAGTTCGAAATCCCCGGCGCAACGCCGTTGCTCGGTCCTGGCGACTATATTGTCTTCGACGAGAATCAGTTCAACCCCGAGTGGGACAACATCGATCCGAACGCCGACCTGCCCCAGCATTTCGGCGTCAGCGGCGCGCCGAGCAAGACAAACAGCAGCGGGGATATTCTCGACGACAACGAGGACCTTTGGCTGATGAAGACCGACGGGGATCGGATGTGGTTCGTCGATCACGTCGACTTCGGGGCCTCGTGGAACGGTGAAACGTTCGGCCGCACGGTGAGCACGGCGAACAACGTCGAGACGGTCTACTTCTACCCGACGCGTGACGTGACCCTGGGCTCCGAGAACAGCGAGCCGCGCGTGGGTCCGTTGGTCATCAGCGAGATCATGTACGACCTCAACGACAACAACAACGCCCCGAACGACGATAACCTCGACTTCATCGAAATCTTCAATCCGACGAACAATACGACGAGTCTGAAACACTGGCAGATCCGAGGCGGTGTCCAGTTCGATTTTCCGCTTGACGATGCCAACAAGGTTCGTGTTCAATCGCAGTCGGCCGTGGTCGTGGTCAAGTTCGATCCGTCTAGCGATACGGCTGCGAAGACGGCTTTCCTTACCCATTATGGTCTTTCGGAAGGCGACATCACGCTGGTCGGTCCCTACGCGAGCAACCTGAGCGGCGAGGGGGAGAAGATTCGGCTGTTGAGCAACGACGAGCCGCCACAGAACGGGCCGCAGGACTTCTACCCGCACGTCGTCGAAGATGAGGTGGCCTACGACGACGCACTTCCATGGCCCACACAGGCCGGCGGCGAGGGAATGACGATCAATCGCATCGCTTACGGCGCATGGGGGCATCAGAGCACCAGTTGGATCGCCGCGGAGCCGAGCCCCGGAACGCCCTACACGATCATGCCGCCCTATGCGATGGACGACACCGTGACGACCGCCAGCGGCACGGCCGTCGATATCGTCGTCAGGGCAAACGACATCGCATTCGCCAGTTCGCTCGATCCGGCGAGCGTCGTCATTCCGTCCGATCATCAACCGGAACACGGTTCCTGGCAGATCAATGCGGGAATTGTCAAGTACACGCCGACCCCGGGCTTTTCGGGTGTGGACACGTTTCGGTATACGATCAAGGACTCGGATGGGAGCGAGTCGAACGAAGCGGCCGTTACGGTCACCGTGAACGATCCGCCCGTGGCGACCGACTTCACGGTCGACGTTGCCCCCGGTGATCTCGGTCCCTGGACGGTCGATGTGTTGGCGCACGTGTCCGACCCCAACGGCGACCCGCTATGGCTGACCGTCCTGGCGAACGACGCTGGAATCGCGGCGGTCGACCCGGGCGCGACGGTCCAGAACCCGACCGACAATACGATTGTTTTCGATCCCAATTTCTCGGGCACTGCGACATTCGAGTACGCGATCGACGATGGTCTCGGCGGTACCGACACCGCAACGGTGACGTTCAACATCTTGGTGCCGAACGACCCGCCGACGGCCTTGGACGACTTGGCAACCACCAATGAAGACACGCCGAAGACGATCGACGTGCTCGCCAACGACACCGACCCGGACGGCACCGTCGATCCGGCTACGGTCGTGATCACTCAACAGGCTATCATCGGTGCCGAACGACTCGTGGTCGATCCCGAAGGTACCATCACCTATACGCCGGCGTCCAACTTCTTCGGCGGATATATCTTCAAGTATCGGGTCTCGGACAACGACGGAGTCGAGTCGAACGAAGCCACGGTGACGATCACCGTCAACCCGGTCAACGACGCACCGACGGCCGGGGACGACTGGGCGATCACCAATGAAGACACGTCGAAGACGATCGACGTGCTCGTCAACGATACCGACCCGGAAGACAACCTCGACACGGCTACGGTCGAGATCATTCAACTCCCCGCCGGCGGCCAGGCCGAGGTCGATTTCGAAGGCACCATCACCTATACGCCGGCGCTCGACTTCTCGGGCGAAGATACGTTCACTTATCGGGTATCGGACGACGACGGAGCCGAGTCGAACGAAGCCACGGTAACGATCACCGTCAACCCGGTCAACGACGCACCGGCGGCAGTGAACGACCCGGCGGCCACCGACGAAGACCAGTCGGTCGCCATTATCGTATTGGCCAACGACGACGATCCGGACAGCCAGATCGACCCGACCTCGGTCACCGTGGTCCAACAGCCGGCCGACGGCGTCGCTCACACGAACGTGGACGGGAGCATCACCTACACGCCGTCGCTCGGCTTCCATGGCGAGGACACGTTCACCTATCGGGTATCGGACATCGAGGGAGCCCCGTCGAACGAAGCCACGGTGACCGTGACCGTCCAGCAAGTCAGTGATGACGTGCGTGCCGAAGACGACCCCGACTATGGTGTCGGCGAGGACGGCACGCTGACCGAGCCGTCGCCGGGCGTCTTGGGCAATGACGTGGCGGGCGGCATCACGCTATCGGCCCAGTTGGTCGAGAACGTCGGAAATGGAAACCTCTTGTTGCGGCAGGACGGTTCCTTCGACTACACGCCGAATCCCGATTTCCACGGCAGCGACAGTTTCACCTATCGGGCGGTCGCCGCAGGACTCGTTTCCAATACGGCCACGGTGACGATTACCGTCGACCCGGTCAACGACGCCCCGGTCGTCGTCGATCACCAGTACGACATGAATGAGAACGGCACGTTGATCGAACCTGCGCCGGGTGTCTTGGCCGGGGCCACCGACGTCGAGGGCGACGTCGGTCTGACTGCCGAGAAGGTCGACGGGCCGTTGCAAGGATCGCTCACACTCAGTCCGAACGGATCGTTCACCTACGTGCCGGCCGTCGGTTTCGTCGGTACCGATAGCTTCACCTATCGCGCCAGCGACGGTCAGGACGATTCGGGCGCGGCGACGGTGACCATCACGGTCGAGGAAGTCAACCTCAACCCGCCGGTGGCGCAAGACGACCTGTATGTGCTCGACGAGGGCGGGTCCTTGGACGTCGCAGCCCTGGGCGTCCTGACCAACGACACCGACGCCGACGGCGATCTGCTTTCGGCCGCGCTGGTCCAGGACGTTGCACACGGCACACTCGATCTGCAACCCAACGGCTCCTTTACGTACACACCGGATCCGGGATTCAACGGAACCGATACGTTTGCCTACCGTGCGGGCGACGGCCAGAACGAGTCGAACACGGCGACCGCCTCGATCAGCGTGGTGAAATCGCTCGACCTGGTCGATTTCCGGCAGGTCGCCGGCCTGGATCCGGTCGCCGGCGATCACTGGTATCGATTCACGGCGATGCGGGCCGGAACGTTGACCGCCCAGTTGGTTGCCCCACAGCTCGGGCCGAACACACGGATCGTGCTCTACGCCGATTTAGGCAACGGCCAGCGGCAAGAGCTCGCCGAGGGTGACGCACGCGTCGATTTCGACGTGGCCTTCGGCGGACAACCGTATCTGTTGCTCGTCACGGGGCTCGAGGCGACCGCCGATCTGGTCCTGGCCAACCTGGTCCAGTTCCTACCCGGCGCGGGCCATGTGCTCGTCTTCGGCTCGATAGGCGACGACACGTTCGAGGCGACCCTCGGCGGTTCGAACCCGGGTGTGAGTGTCAACGGCATCGATTATCCGACGGACGCGATGACCGGCATGACGATCCTCGGCGGCGCCGGCTCGGACCATATCACCGTGACCGGGACATCGAGCAACGAGGTCGTCACGCTGTCGCCCGGCATGGGCAACCTGGCCGGGCTGGGGTATCAAGTGCAATGGTCCGGCATGACCACGGCGACCGTCTACAGCGGCGGCGGCGACGATGCGGCCTTCCTGTACGATTCGCCCGGCGACGACGAGTTTACCGCCACGCCGACCTACGCGGCCATGGTGGGCGACGGGTTCGAGAACACGGCCCGATTCTTCAACTCGGTTCATGGCCAGGCCGTCGGCGGCGGCAACGATCTGGCCAAGCTGATCGATTCGGAGTATGACGACCATTTCGTCAGCACGCCGACCTACGGCGCGCTCTACAGCACCCGCTACTACAACCGAGCCTGGTACTTCGACGCCGTGCATGCCTATGCGAGCAACGGCGGCATCGACGTGGCCAAGATGTTCGATTCCCCCGGCGACGACACGTTCTATGCCGACCCGGAGGAAGCGTCGCTCTATCGGACGGGCGAATTTTACTCTCGGGCGAAGGGTTTCGACGGAGTGCATGCCTATGCGACCAACGGCGGGACCGACGTGGCCGAGCTGTTCGATTCGGCCGGCGACGATATCTACTACACCACGCCCCTGTTCGGTGCCCTGTTCGGCGACGGTTTCTACAATCGGGCGAAGCATTTCGAGCAGGTCTACGGCAACGCCGGCGCCGGCGGAAGCGATCAGGCCCTGCTGTACGACTCGGAATCGGTCGATCTGCTGGAGGCCGAGGGCAATTGGGCCCGGCTCTCCAACGCCCAACTCGACTTCCTCTACGAGGCGATTGCGTTCGGCCGGGTCAAAGCCACGGCGAGCAGCAACGACGACGAAAAGATCGTGCCCGATCTGGCGATGTTGGACTTCGTCATGGAATTGGAAGGGCCTTGGAAGACCGCAGGATTTGTGTAATGGATGGCCGGGTGCCACTGCCGACGCTTGCGTGGAGGACATCCGGGAATTCCAAGTGCCTCGGGGACGTGCCACACAACGAAAGTGTGTTCAAACGTCAAGCCGCCGTGCCGGCGGCAGCTAAACGGAGAAGTCGCTCTTCGGCCGCTACGGCGTCGGGTCGATCCACATGCCGTTTTGGTCCAACTGCATTGTGCCCAGATCGAAGTCGAGATTCAGCCGCTGGACCTCCTGGTCGACCCAGACGCTCAGGAAGCCGTTCTGGGCACTGAGCAGTCCAGTCAGGGCGTCGACCAGGTCGCGGGCCGTGTTGCCGTCGAGCTTCATACTGCCGACCTCCCTCTTCGGCTCGCGCAGCTTCTCCTGAGCCTCGTCGACCCGGGTGATGGCCACGAAGACGGCCGCCCGTTGCACCTCGAAGTTCAGTTCGTTCAGTCGAATCGTCCGGATCGTGTTGCGAAGTTGGGAGGCGATGAGGTCTTCGAAGGCGTAGAATTGCCGCCGGGTCTGCTGATAGGCGATCAGCGCCCTGCGATAGGCGTTGCGCTCGGCCAGCCGCGTCAAGGGGGCGTCGAACGCCAATCCCACGCGCAGGCTGCCCGTGGTACCGCGGAAACGTACGGGGTTGTTGTCCGTCGTGTTGATGTCGCCGCTGAAGGTTATGTCGAGCGCGCTTTCGAGATCGTTCGCCACGACCTCGATCAAACGCCATTGGTCGACCAGCGCCGCCCGGGCGTTACGCCAATCGCGACGATTCTCCCGAGCCGTCTCCAAGGCCACCTCTGCCGTCAACTGCGAAGGGCCCAGCGTGACGGTGTCGAGTCGGCCCCGAGCCTGGATCACCGACAATTCATCGAGTTGAGTGGCCAAACGACTCATCAGGTCCTTGAACTGCTGATGTGCTTCGGCCGCCTCGACGGCAGCCGCGGGACTGACGCCGGCGGCCGACACCTTGGCAACAGCGGTCTGTCGCGTCGGTTCGATCTTGGACCACGTCGTCTGCATCCGTTCTCTCAACGACGCGAATCCTGTGTGAAGCTTAGCGACACGTCCGATGAAGGCGTCGGCATCGCCGATTCTCGGGTCGATGTCGCCGCGGTCGAATTCCTCGCGCGCCGACAGCCGCGTGAGGTTCTCACGTCGCTGGTCGGTGGCTTCCTCGAGAGTCTGCAAGTCGAGGGCGACTGCTTCGAGTTGTGCCATGGCGGCCTGCCCGATCGCATGAAACGCGTTCGTGCCGTCAGCATCGCCGTCCGGCACTTCGCGCGAATTGTCGGTCGATTGATAGAACGCGGCGGTCTCGGCCGGATCTTTCAGAGGTCGCACCACCTGGTCGGCCGTTGCGTCGGTCAGTTCGCTGAACCGTCCCAACAGTAGCGTCATCTCATCTTGGAGCTCCAACAGCGCTGGATTGATCAAGTCGAAACGGGCCAGCAGATCGTCTTCGATGCGAATGTCGATCTGTGGAGGCAACCCGAGCGTGATCTTGTAGGCGTCCAGGGCAGTCTGGTAGCCGGCCGTAATGCGGATCAGGTTACTCTGGGCGTCGTAAAGACTCTGCCGCGTGAGCCCGACTTGAGTGGCGGTGATCCGGCCGGCCGCATGGAGTTCCTCGAGCCGCTCCAGGCTTTCTCGCAATCCGACCACGTTGGATTTCTGATTGCGGATCAACACCCAATCTTCCAGCAATCCGAGGTAACCGCCGGCGCCACTACCACCACTGCCGCGGATCGAGCCGGTGTCGATGCCCGGGCCGCTCGGACTGGATTCAGAACCCGGAACGGGGCCGGATCCGGCGTCGCGGCCGGCGACGATCTGCGCGTAGAAGCCGCGCTGGAAACGTTCCATCTGGCGGATGTTGGCCAACAGCGCCCGTTCGGAGTCGGTGAGTCGCTCGAGCACGACCGCGCGCCCGGCGCCGCGCAGCAACGGTTGAACCAGCGAGAAGTCCAACAGGGTGTTGGCCGCGTAGGTATCCGGCCCGGCGAACTGCCAGACCAGCGAATTGGCCAGACCCACGACTAATTCGCCGCCGCCAGCAAGGAGTTTCTGCATCCGTAGTTTCTGTATGTTGTTGTCGTTGTCGACCGTCAGCAGACTGCCGCGGCTCTTGTTTCGCGCCGGCCCATCGGCCGTGAAGAAGGTCGAGTTGCCGCCGAAGAATTGGGCGTCGAGCTGGAATCGCTGGAAGGTGACGTTCAGCGCCGACAGATAGAGGTTTTCAAGTTCCTGTTGGTATTCTCGCGAGTTCTGCAAGGCCAACCGCATGGCCTCGGGTCGATCGATCACCACTTGGCCGTTTTCGTCGTGGGGCAGGTAGAGCATCCACTCGGGGTTTTCGACGTGCGGGGTCTCGCCCCAGCAGTGCCAACAGGGCCAGCCCGGCTTGCAGTCGACACAGTGCATCAGTTGGTGTGACGTCGGATCGTCCGGCGGCATTGGTGGTCTGTCGGGACAGTTCGGATCGAACATACGCGACTGCGGGTCCGGCTCAATCGTGAACTGCCCGGGCGTCATGCCCGTTGCATCCGCCGCGCAGTCGACCAGCCCGTAGACCTCGCGGTCGGCCTGACGCCGGTAGAACCCTCGGCGGCAGCCGGTGGTCGAGAGGAGCAAGAGTCCCAGCGCAAGGAACCCTACCAGGGACCAACCGCCGCCGGATCGTCGATCTGCGCGGCAGTTCATCAGACGGTTCCTTCTCGAGAGATCATGGCAGCCTACATCTCATTGGAACGCAGTTCAAACGGGGGGTGTGTTGCGCAGCCATGCTACGACCATCGCCCACCGCGCAGGCTGTCGGGCGCGAAAAGCGTTTGTCCCTCTAACATTTCGGCTTCGGAGGATTCCGACTTAAACGATTATGCGGGTGAGGCATGTTGACAGCGACTTAAATGCATGCAGAATGCCGGGCAGTCGCGTGGAATGGGATCTTTGGGGGGTGTAGGTTCCTTGACATGGCGGCAAATCGTTGATATCATCGACCTTACGGGATTCGGCTGTGCGTTTTCCTCCGTGCTGGTGGATGTCCTGTCGCTGGCGAGAGAATAGGCTGAGGCGTTATGAGTATTTGGAACAAGGTTCTGATCGGGTTCATCTTTGTCGCTTCGGTGGCGTTCTTCTATTTGGGCGCGCGCACGTTGCAGACCCATAAACACTGGCGCGAGAAGGCTCAAAAATTCCAGCAACGCATCAAGGCGGCCGACGAGGAACACAAGACGTTGTTAGGCGGCGTGTTGGACAGCGACGAGGTCGCCGACATGGGGGTCGAGCAGCTCAAGGTGGAGCTGGACAAGATACTCGCCCATCGCGGTCGCGTCTGGATCAACTGTATCCCGGAGATCAAGCCGGAGACCGGCCAGGCTAGCGTGACCATCGATATGACGGGGCCTCATGGCATCGCCGATCAGACGGTCCTGCGGGTGTTCGAGGAGCGGGATATTCAAGAAGGCGGATGTTTTCTCGGCGAGTTCAAGGTCTCGGGGGTCAGTGACGATGGGATCGGATTGGAGCCGACCGTTCCGCTGAGCGACCGGCAACTCGAGCGGTTTGACGCCAGCCAAGGCACCTGGACCTTGTACGAGAAGTGGCCGATCGACAGCCACAACGTGTTCCAGGAGTGGGACGACGAGGCCCTCACTGCCGCATTGCCCGAGCAGAGCCTGCCCGAGTTTCTCAGCGATGGTGAGATGATGACCACCGACGAAGCGCAAGAGGCAGGGCTCGAGGGAAGGGTTCTGGCGGTCGACGAAAGCGGGCAAATCCTCTACGAAGATGCCGACGGTAATGAGCTTCGCCTGCTCGTCGACGATCAGACGGGAGAGGCCCGTTTCATCGACAAGGACGGACAGCCTGTTGCCGAAGAGGACATCAGCGAGAAAGAGGTCGAGAGCGGCAAAGGAAAGTATGTGCGTATTCTGCGCGATTATAACGTGATTTTCCAAGACTACGACACGCAGCGCACCATCATGATCGATCTGATCGCATCCGACACGTTGGACAAACAGTACGCTGAAGCTGCCCAGGCCGACTCCCAGTTGCAGATCCAGTTCCGCCAGGACGAGTTGAGCCGTCTCACGGCCGAGAAAAAGAAGGCCGAGCGGGAACGCAACGCGGTGAAGACCCATTTGGCAACGGTCGGAAGACAACTCGAGGTCACGCAACAGGCCGTCGAACAGATAATCGCACAGAATGCGGCCGATGCAGCCCAGATTGCCCAGATTCAGAAAGCCGCCAAGGCCCGAATCGACGCTCAGACCCGCGGCGTGGCGCAGGTCGGTCCAGCTACCAACTGATCGGGCACCAACGGATCGGTCGCATTCGGTCCAATTCGGCGAAATTCCTCTTGACGTAGGCCCCGGGAATTTCTTATTCCATCTCTCTAGCGATAACCTACGCTTTCCTGGAGATTCCGACCACAAGCCACACCCCCCGGTGGATGGGCAATCGCGGCCATGGTGCGTCCTTAGCCAGACAGCCGGGCGCCCCGTCGATTCGAACTCGAGCAGGGTGCCGGGGCAAACGATACGAAGCTGATCATGGGTCTACACGATCGAGATTACTACCGCGAATCGGAGTCGGGGGTCTCGCTGCGTACGCCGAAGACGATCGTCGTCACGCTGATCATCATCAACGCCGTGGTCTATCTGGCCAACGGGTTGCTGACTCCCCCCGACCTGGCGCTGGCTCCCGACGACAGTCCGAACACGATCAACGACTTCTTGGCCGTCTCGAACCAAACGCTCTGGCGTCCGTGGCTCTGGTGGCAGTTCCTCACCTACGGGTTCGTCCATGATCCCAGTTCGGTGATGCATATTTTCTTCAATATGCTACAGCTCTGGTTCCTTGGCCGTATCGTCGAGCAGCACTACGGCCGGGCCGAGTTCCTTCGCCTGTATCTGGTGATGTTGGTTGCCGGATCGGTCGTTTGGGCCGTGGGTAACGTGATGTTCGAGCCCCAGCAGGTGTTCGACAACGGCGTGTGGAAACCGATAACTTACCACTTGATCGGCGCCTCGGGAGCCGTGTCGGGGGTGGTAATCCTCTTCGTGCTGAACTATCCGAAGCAGACGCTTATCCTGTTCCCGATCCCGATTCCCATCAAGGCCTGGATCATTGGCGTGCTTCTGGTCGTCGGCAACGTGTGGGGTGCCTTCGAGAATAAGAGCAATGTTGCCTTCAGCGTCCATCTGGTCGGCATCGCATTCGCCTATGTCTATTTCCGGAATCGGTGGAACCTGAGCCGGTTGACGCCGGGGCGGTTCTCGCTGTCGAAGCTGAAGCCTCGCCCCCGGCTACGGATCCACGATCCGACTGACGACGAGGTCGCGATGAGCAAGGAGGTCGATCGCATTCTGGAGAAGATTCATACGCAAGGCGAAGCAAGTCTCACACGCAAAGAACGTCGCACCTTGGAGAACGCCAGCCGACAGTACAAGGAACGCCGGGACGGTTGATTCGTACGAACGGGCTACCATTGAATGTAGCCGAAGTCGCCAGACTTTGGCCCACGCGGTAGAAGCCCAAACTCTGGCGAGTTCGGCTACGAGTCAGACTTGCT
>JAZFUB010000232.1:0-3214 GCA_036447015.1 Thermoguttaceae bacterium
GAACTGCTACACTACGAATACCGCAAGCCGTGGGAACTGAAGTGATCCGCCGGGTGCCCGTGAGAACCCAACCCAGGATGCGCTGCATTGCAATTGTGCAAAAGCTTGTTTTTTGAACGAACTTTTGTTCATACAGCGAGAGTTGCGATATCAGTTTGTCGTAGTCGTAGACACCGAGGGAATTTCCCGGCCGGCACCAAGGGTTGAGCCGATGAGCGTAACGCGAAAGGAAGTGCTGCCAATTGCGTCGTTCCAGATCGCCAAGCATCTGTTGGGCCTTGGCGATGTTGTCGATCCAGACAAAACAGTTATCCCGTTTTTCGTAGCGAATGCCGGCACGGTCGAGCCGCCGGGCGAGGTATTCACGGCCGTTGAGACAGATCTGGATTTGCATCGGCAGCCAGGTCTGCAATCGCACGTGTATCAATCCGAAGTCGCGGTCGACGCAGGTGAGCACGCAGATGAGGCCTTCCTGGATGCGGTCGCGTTTCATCACCGCAAGAGCGGTTTCCTCCTTGCTGATCGATGGCGAATCGAGATGAATAATGGGACGTTTCTCCTTGCACAGCCTAACCGATGCAACCGCCGAAAACCACGACTACTCGAATTTGGTTGTGGCCGAAGGCCACCATAAGCGACCCTGGGCTTTGTTGTGAAACGTCTTCGACGTAGAGTCATGGTTGCCAGTTTCATGGTGCGTCCGGACGCACCCTACGGCTCGCTATGATGCGTCGAATGCACGCTCCGGCCAGGACGAGCCAGCCCAGTCCGCTGATAAGGCCGCCGATGATGAGACTTCTCGGTCGATAGCGATACGTCAAGCGATGCTTCCCGGCCGGCAGATTCACGCCTCGCATCGTTTGATTGGTCCGCTCGATTTCGGCGGGGCGGCTTGGCTTGCCGTCCGATTCCACGGCCAATTGCCACCCGGGATAGAATTGATCGCAAAGCACGACCAGCCCGGGCTTGGTGAGCGCGACCTCGACCTCGACCTGAGACGGTTCGTCATGCACGACCCGGCAAGGAGCGTCCGGCTGATCGGCCACCCAGGCACGCGGCCAATGCCTCGGGTTGTGCCAGAGAGACACATCCGGCACGTCGACGTCGATCCGTCGCCCGCCGGGAAGCGTTTTGTTGCCCGGCAGGATCGCGTACTTGCCCAGCGCATAGGGCGAGAAGGGCTCGGGCCGATCGCCAGTCGCTCGCGGTGGATGTTCGACGTGCCGCTTCCGCAGAAACTCGGCGTAGCTGTGCGGCATTATTGCGCCATACACCTCGGTCACGGCGATCCGCTGGGACAGGTTGTATTTCGGCCAAAGCGTCGCATGGTCCCATCGCATCGCCTCGGCCGGTCGATTCGGCGAACCTTCCGCCTTCCACGACGGTCGCATCCAAATCGGATGGCGGTAGACACGATACGATTGCTCGGCATCATGTAGTTTGGCCGCTATGGCCGAGGGTTCCGTCCAGTAACTCGACGGAGCACAAACGACCATCCAACGGTTGGCCACGCCGAGGTCCACTGCCACCAAGACCACGGCCAGCATCGCCGGCCAAGCGCGACGCTGCGTGTCGTGCATCTTCCGACAAAGCCACCAGAACAGCCCGCAAACGATGGCCGTCTGTGCGAAACTACCGAGCAAATCGTTGGCCGCCCCGAGCGTGTCCAAGGGGCCGAAGAGATTGTCGGGTTCGACGCCGGCGAGCCACCCGGACGCGAACGGCCGCAGTGCCAATGCGACGATCGTGCCGACGATGCTGACGGCCGCCAGCCAAAGAAGCACGCGGCGGAAACCGTGCGCGGAGTTCTCGAACACGTCGTCCCAACCTCGTGCGGCCAAGACGCTCAGTCCCAACGCCGCGACGACCAGCAACTTGGCCGGGTAGCGAAAACAGTCGTAGCCGGGCAACACGATCGTCATGAGCCAGTAAAGCCCGCCGAACGGCGACCCGACCGGTCCGGTGCTTGCGGGATCGGCCCCCGCCGCAATGCGGAACTCTTGGATCAGCCACCCGAGGCCGAACCAGCCGAAGCTTGCAACCACGGCGAGCACGACCGACCAGGAAAGCCACCGGATGCGGGCCTCGCCCCGCCGCAACCGCATGGCAGCCAATGCCAACAACAACGGCAGAACGCCCATATAGAGCGACGGCGTCCAGATGCGTCCCTCGGCCGGGATCACTTCGAGCCATCGTCGATGCGTGGGAAATTGCCGCCCGCCCACATTCGGCCAAACATATTCGGCCAGTCTCCAAGGCCCGACGCTGAAATGGTAGATCTGTTCCTCGTGCGTTCCCTCTTCGAAATGTCCCAGCCACCGCTGCACGTTGTCGCCGGCCGCACGACGCGAGTGACTCGTGAATTCGAGCGACGGCAACACTTGAACGGCCGAAAGGAGCAATCCGGTCCCCGCGGCCAAGGCCAGCATGGTCGGCCGCGCGTTGGCAAGACGTGCGAGCAAGCTTCCTTGGGGCGTGTCTTGACGCTGCGTGCCTGGACGATTGGCCCGTTTTCGATCGGTCCACCAGAGCCACGCGGCAAACATGGTTGCCAGCAGTCCGGCGTTGTAGGCCATTTGCGGATCGCCGCCGAGGACCATCAGTGCCAGCACGAGTCCGAACACGACGGCCCAACGAAGCCGCTTGTCGCTTGCATTGCCGGCAAGCATTCGATCGGCAGCCAGCATGGCCACCGGCAGCCAGGCCGCCCCGACGAGATAGATGATGTTGCAGTAGTTATACAGCACATTGCCCGAGAAGGCATAAGACAGGGCACAGACGCCGGCCGCTTCGACGCTTGCTCGCCAGTGCCGCGCAAGCCGATAGGCGGCTGCGGCAGCCAACAGCAGATGGGCCATGATGTAGAGCTTGTAAGTCCAGGCGTAGCTCAGCGGCAAAGCGAAGATCAGCTTGCCCGGATAGAAGACGCCCGCCGTCGGGTCGGCAGCCAAGGGCATACCCAGGTTCTCGTACGGATTCCACAGCGGCACCCGTCCGGCAGCCCACTGGTCGCGGATCAGTTCGAACAGCGGATAGTAGTAATGGGCCGCATCGCGGAAGACGAACATGCCCGAGCGAAACAGCGCATCGCCCATCAACCAGGCAAACAGCCCGAGGAGAGAAACCACAACGATCAAGCGTGATCTTTTCACGGCGATTGTCGTCCGCAATATGCAGCATGATCAGTGATCGGGTGCCATGCCTACGCTTGCGT
>JAZFUB010000233.1:0-3815 GCA_036447015.1 Thermoguttaceae bacterium
CCCCGACGATGATCCGATCGGGCCGCATTCGCAGGCTGTTTCGGACCAGATCGCGCTGGGTCGCCTCGCCGGTGCCCTCGATGTTGGCGTCGCGTGTTTCCAACCGCACGACGTGCGGGTGCTGTAGGATCAACTCGGCCGAGTCTTCGATCGTGATGATCCGTTCGTCCTCGGGAATGAATCCCGACAGGGCATCCAGCAGCGTCGTCTTGCCGGCGCCGGTACCCCCGGAGATCAACACGCTTGCCCGGGCCTGAACGGCGGCGGCGAGGAACTGCATCATCTCGGGCGGCGCGGTGCCGTTCTGTACGAGGCTGTCCGCACTGAGCAGATCGGCACCGAACCGGCGAATCGACAGCTTCGGACCTTCCAAGGCCAGCGGCGGCACGATCGCGTTGACACGCGACCCGTCGGGCAGCCTGGCGTCGACCATCGGGCTGACTTCGTCGATCCTTCGCCCGACGCGCGACACGACGCGGCGGATAATGCGCATCACGTGCTGTTCGTCGGCGAAGACGACCCCGGACGGTTCGAGTCGGCCGTGGCGCTCGATGAACACCTCGTGCGGCCCGTTGACCAGGATGTCGCTGACCGAGGGATCTTGCATCAGCGTTTCCAACGGACCGAGCCCGAAGATTTCGTGCATCAGTTCGTCGAGCATCCGCTGGTGTTCCGAGTCGGGGAGACGCCGTCCCAGGTCATTGCAGATTTCCTCGGCAAGGCGGCGGATTTCGCTGCCCAGTTGTTCTTCGTCGACTTCGCCGACCAACGACAGGTCGAGCGATTCGATCAGTTCCTCATGAATGACGGTCTTGAGCCGTTGAAACTCGACCTCGGATGGACTGATCCGAGGCAGAGTGGCCTGTTCTCGTCTTGGAAGCCCTCGACTTGGAAGTTCGGAGATCATCGCTTGATCCGGCCTATGCAACAGGGGAATATTGATGGGAATTCGACTGGTTTCTATTTGAGCCCGCAGCTGCATCCATCGGAGACTACGCTGTGGGTTGCCAACGCCAGCGACGGCTCCGGACGCGGCGTCATCGCGGTCGGCACCGGCGGTTCGGCCGGCAACGGGCTGCCGGGCAACTGGCTGCCTGGCAACTGGTTGCCTGGTAACTGGTTGCCTGGTAACGGGCCGGCCGTTTCCGAACGGTCGGTCCGACGTTCCTTCTCGAAGACGGAGGTCGTCATCTTGCCGCGCCGATAGAGTTCGGTCGTGAACGGCTTTTCCGGCTGCGGGAAGCCGAGCAAGCCGGTCAGTGTTTGTGGCTTGGACCGATCTGCCGGACTTCCGTCGGCGAAGATTTCGCCCTCGGGTCCGCACAATATGAGCGACATCGTGCCATGCGTATCGACGACCGCCAGCGCGCCGGCCTGTTGTGGCGTCACGGCCAGGGTTACCGTCGGCGGCATTTGCGACCGGAGAGTCGCGCCTTGCGGGGCACGCGCTCCAAGGAACGTCTCCTGCCCGATCGCAAGCACCTCGACGCGCTGCAGCAACGTAACGGTCGTTTCCGGAACGTGCTCGGCTTTATTGCGGAACGTGCGGAAGAGGACGTCGACCATCGAGCCGGGAGATACGAGCCTCGACTGGGCCGCCCTCGGTTCCAGCGAAATACTGACCGCTCGATAACCGGGTTTCAGCCGGTCGGCCATGCTCGGGCCCATGCCCTCGGGATAGAGGTCCGATACGACGAACGCCTCGCCTTTCGGCACGGCCCGGCGAAGCGTGCGTCCGATCACTTGTCTCGGGTTGGTCATGAATCCGGCGGTGATCCCGCGCTCGGAGATCTGCTCGGGACTCATTCTTACGAGCATCACGTCGCCCATCGTAATGGTGCGACCGGCGGACAGGTCGGCGGCGGCCAGCGGCACGGTCCGACGTGTGTCGACTTCGACCACCTCCGGCTGGGGCTCCTCGCGAAGGTATTGCTTGGCCGCGTAGGCTCCCACCAGGCCGAAGAGCACGGCAAAGACTGCTAAGATCAATGTACCAGGGCTCAGTTTTGTCATTTCTAAACGCTCCAGGTGGCCGACGAATGCGGCCGGAAAAGGGGAAGGATGAGACTACTCACTCACGCAACGCTATAGACTCGTTTAGCTGTCGCCGGCACGGCGACTTGACGCTTGAGCACACTTTCGCCAAAGTCGCCGCGCCGGCGACAGCTAAACAATGTCACCATGGCAGACGACTCAGTTCGAAGGACAGGACGAGCCAGGTTCCCATCGCCACGGGTACGGCGAAGGGCATCAGGCGTCGTCGTTGACGTTGCTGCCGTCGGGCCTCGCGGCCCTGCGGATCGCTTCTTGAGGGTCGGCTTGCCGAACCGCTGGCCAGGTATCGCCTCTGGACGTACCCGAATCCGCGGCTCAGCATGCCGCCCAACAGCACCGCGCCGGTTGCCATGGCGGCCAGTGCGGTGCTGACAAGAAGAACGTGTACGGTCAGGCCGGCTCCCAGCCAGGCCCCCAGTGCGCCCATGAGTTTGACGTCGCCGCCTCCACCCCCGCCGATCAACCACAAAACCAGCAGGAAGCCGAAGCCCGTGGCAAAGCCGAGCATCGCGAATACCAGGCCGCCAAGTCCGTTGATCACCGTATGCATCAGCACGCCGACAACGAAGGCGGGTACGGTCAGCCAATTCGAAAGCCTTCGCGTCCGCCAATCGCTCACGGCAGCCGTCATCGTAAAGGCGGCCACGGCTGCGACAAAAATCCAATTCAACAAATCCATGGGTTCCACACTGAGTTGTCCTGGGAAGCTGAGTTATCCTGGGAACCGATTGCCTGACGTCTCGAAACGTTTGTGCTCTGTTCCTTTGTTTTCCGCCGGGCGACTTGCCCCGCGGGGAAGGCCGAAGCCGTTCCCCGGGGACACTTCGCACAAAGCGTTAGCCGCCCCAAAACGCGGCGACATTAGAGATTGGGTACCGGAGCCGCTCCCTCGTCACTGGAAGGCTCTTGAACGGTGATGCAAGCAGGCTCGGTGCCCGTTTGATCATCGCCGTCCGCCGGCTCACAGAAGTCGGTCTGGTCGGTGAAGTCGGAACCAGCCGTGGCCGAGGTGTGACCGGTCACACCGTCGTACACGTAGCTCTGGTTGACGTTCCCGATTGCCATTGCGAAGTCACCCAATTCCTGGACGACCTGATCTCGCACGGTCGTAAGACCGACGATCATGCCGATGGCCAACGTGGTAGCCACCAGCACGAGTTCCGTGGAGACGACGAAGCCAGCTTCGTCAGCCCAAAGTTGGTGCAGCATCTTCATTGCTACTCCTTTCTCACGTGGTTGAAAAGAAACAAGAAACACAAAACAAGTGATCCGGCCCGATGGCCATCAAGAGCGCGGATCGAACGACATGGAGGCCGGCGACCTCTCGGCACCGCTACGGAGCACTTGCTGCGCCAATTCAAGAAGAAACGCAAAAGAGCCGCCCAGAAGATGCAATCAGGCAAGATAAGAGCACGTGGCAAGCCTGAGCTCGACCGACCCGACATCGACAGTTAACAGACGAGCGCATTTCGCGAGTCCGTCCGGATGCGCCCGGCCGGCCGACACGCTTGCCCGTCGCCGGGTCGATGGGTGCCCAAACACACAATCCAAGCCCACCGACGGCGGTCGGTGGGACCCGTCAACGGCGCTCGGTCCCACCGGTCGCAGCCGGTTGGCTTAGAACTCGTACAGGAATTACTTCCCTATTTGGCTATGAGCAGTGAGCTTTGAGCTATGAGCAGTGGGAAAGCCCATGACTCAAAGCTCAAAGCTCACTGCTCAAAGCCAACACCCAAGAACTGAATCGGGAAGTTATTCCT
>JAZFUB010000234.1:0-3579 GCA_036447015.1 Thermoguttaceae bacterium
ATTCGTTTTCAATCCTCACTCAAAACGTGAAGCGGTTCTTGCCCGGCAAGCCGATCCGTTCTCGAACTCTTTGGAGGTATGCACGATGAAATCGCATCGTCACACTCGTCGTCACACGTTTGCTTCGTTTGGCAACCATGGTCGTCGGTCGGACCGGGCCGGGGGCAGGCGACTTCGCATGGAACATCTCGAGGATCGGCGACTGCTGAGCGTCAGCCCGAAGAACGTGATCCTGATGATCGGCGACGGCATGGGATCCGAGCAGGTCGAGGCGGGGAACTTCGCCTCCGGCGGGAACTTGAGCTTCGAGAACTTTCCCTATCAGGGCGAGATTACGACCTACTCGGCCAACAGTTCGGTGACCGACTCGGCCGCCGCTGGCACGTCACTGGCAACCGGCGAGAAGGTCAACAACAACGTGATCAGTGTGGCGCTGCCCGGCGATGGTTCGGAACTGCCGACTTCGCTGGAACATTACCAGGCCACCGGCAAGGCGGTCGGATTGGTCACCACGACCTACGTGACCCACGCCACGCCGGCTGCCTTCGGAGCCCACGAAACAAGCCGCTCGAACTATAGCCAGATCGCCGACGACTACCTCACCGGATCGAGACCTGACGTCCTGTTTGGCGGTGCTTCCTACATAGGCGGCGCCGCGGCCGCCGGCTATACGGTCGTGACGGACGCCGACGAGATGAACGCTCTGGATACGGAGACTGTCGGCTTGGTCTCCGGGCAATTCGGCTCCGGCGACATGCCCTACGAATACGACGGGCTGGGCGCCCTGCCGCATCTGTCGGAAATGACGGGCACCGCTCTGGACATCCTCGACACCGACCCCGACGGATTCTTTTTGATGGTCGAGGGAGGGCGTATCGACCATGCGGCCCACAGCAACGATTCGGCACGCATGCAAGGAGAAGTCATCGAGTTCTCCAACGCGGTTCAGGCCGTCATCGACTGGGTCGATGCCCCGGGCGACGGTATCGACTGGACCAACACCCTGGTCATCGTCACTGCCGATCACGAGACGGGCGGGCTCGACTTCAATGCCGGGACGATTGTCTGGGGTAGCACCGGCCACACTGCCGCCAATGTGCCCATCTATGCCAAAGGACCCAATGCCGAGACCGTCGGCGGCATCATGGACAACACGGACGTTTATGCACTGACGACCGGCATCGAAACGGCCACGATCGTGTCGCAAGGTTCCGATTGGAAATACCTGGTGACCGATACCGATCAAGGCGCGGCTTGGCAGGCGACCGCATTCGACGACACCACTTGGCCCGAGGGACCCGCCGCGCTCGGCTTCGGCGACGCGCACATCAACACCACGATCGGCTACGGACCGAGCAGCAGCAACAAGTACACGACCACTTACTTCCGACATTCGTTCGAGGTCACCGGCGCGGCCGACTATTCGGACCTGGACCTGGGAGTGATGCGCGACGACGGGGCGATCGTCTATCTCAACGGGCAAGAGGTCGCACGGAGCAACATGCCGACCGATCCGATTTCTTACGCCACGTTCGCAAGTGCCACCGTGGGCGGAGCCGACGAAACGACGTTCTTCTCGTTCGCGCTCGATCCGGCCCTGTTGGTCGAGGGAACCAACGTGCTGGCCGTCGAATTGCACCAGGCCAATCTGACCAGTTCCGACCTCGGTTTCGATCTGGAGTTGACCGGCACGCGGCTGGCGACGCCGGACGTCACGCCTCCGACGGCCACGATGGCCTCTCCCGCCGATAACGTGGGCGACGATCTCGACCCGGCACTCGGAACGATCCTCGTCGGTTACCACCAATCGAATTTCCAGATTCAGCTTTCCGATTCGGGCATCGGCATCGACGACGCGACGGTCAGTTCCGCCGATGTGGTTCTCAAGTTCAATGGTATCGACTGGTCCGAAGGCGAAGACTACACGTTCTCGTACGATTCGGTGACCGATCTGATCACGCTGACACCGATCGTATTTGTCGGCGCGCCGGTCTTCTACGACGCCACGTACCTGATCCAAATCGATTCAATCGAAGATCGTTCGGGAAACGTGCTGCAGTCGACCCTCTACGATGTGACGATCGACTTGAGCCTGGCCGACACGTACACGATCGGCATGCTGCCCGACACGCAGTATTATTCCGAGTCGTATCCCGAGATTTTTACCGCCCAAACGCAGTGGATCGCCGACCACGTTACGACGCACAACATCGCGTTCGTCTCGCAGGTGGGCGACCTGGTTCAGAACGGCGGCGGTTCGGCGGCCGACAATTACAACCAATTGGAATGGGATCGGGCCGACGCGGCCATGGCTATCCTCGATGGGCAGGTCCCCTACTCGGCCGCGCCCGGTAATCACGATTACGACACCGTCAACGATCACACGTCGGCCGCTGAGTACTTGGACCGTTTCGGGCCGCAGCGGTATTCAGAGCTCTGGTACAAGGGAGCCACCTACGATGGATTGAACCATCATCAGGTCTTCACGGCCGGCAATCGCCAGTTCCACCATATCGCCCTGGAGTGGGAACCCCGAGACGGCATCGACAGCGCCATCGTTTGGGCCCAGCAGTGGATCGACGAATACCCGGACTTGCCGGTCATCCTCTCGACGCATGCCTACCTGAATGGCTCGGGACGTATCACTGCAGCGACCTCACCCGACGGGCTGTCCGGCGAGGAACTCTTCCAGCGGCTGGTCAAACCGAACCCGCAAATCTTCATGGTCCTCAGCGGCCACGTGTCGACTGAGAGGAACCAGACGTCGTTGAACGACGCCGGCCTGGAAGTCTTCGAGATCGTCGCCGATTATCAAAACCGGACCAACGGCGGCGACGGATGGATGCGGCTGATGAAGTTTTCGCCCGAGAAGAACCGCATCGACGTGAAAACGTTCTCGCCGACCCTCGACCAGTTCGAGACGGACGCCAACAGCGAGTTCTCGTTGAATATCGATTTCGATACCCGATTCGATTTCACGTTCGCGCCGACCGCTGCCATGGTCGCACCGGAAGACAACGGGCTGGAGGACCTCGATCCGGCCGACAATGCGATCATCGTGCCGACGGTCCAGTCGACATTCGAGATTCAGCTCGCCGACGTGCTCGACGACATCAACGACGCGAGCGTCACGCCCGACGTCTTGAGCATCGTCCGAGGCAGCACGACGTTGGTCGAAGGCACCGACTACACGTTCTCCTACGACGGCACGACCGACCTGATTACGTTGACACCCATCGCGCCCCAGTTCGGCAACGGCGACTATCAGATCGATCTGAACACCGGTGCGTCGAAGATCGTCGACCTGCCGGGCGACCCGATGGATCCGACGACGATCACCGTGCTGATCGATACCTCGATCGTCGTGCCCGAGACGGTCACCTTCCAGCAGGGCATCGGCGGATATACGTCGATGGGCGACGCCATGATCCGCGGGGCCAATCCCGACACCAACTACAGCGACAGCGCCACCGAGTACGACAACATCACCTACCAGTACCAAGTGAACACCGACACCAGTAGCGCCGGGGCACCGAGCCAGGTCTTGCTCCGCTTCGACGGCACGATCGGAAGCAGCCA
>JAZFUB010000235.1:0-3914 GCA_036447015.1 Thermoguttaceae bacterium
GTCATCTACCTCGGGGCCAAGGCGTTGGAGCCGCTCTTCGCGGGACAAACGGTTTTCGGTCTTGAACTGAATATCCCCGTATTGTCCTGGATCGTCGGCATCTCGGCCGCCGCCTATGTGGCCGTCGGAGGGTTGAAAGCGTGTGCATGGACCGATCTGTTCTGGGGGTCCTCGCTGATCGTCGGCGGAGTCATCATCATGGTGCTGACCTTCATGGCACTGGACAAGCCGGGCGATTTCGGCATCGATGCGGCGGCCGTCACCCAGTCGGTCGGCGTCGACGAAGGGGCTACCCTCGGCGAGAAATTCCAGGCGCTCAAAGACAAGAAAATGCACATGGTCCTGCCGGCCGACAGTCCATCGCTGCCCTGGACCGCATTGATCCTGGGAATCTGGATCCCGAACTTCTATTACTGGGGCCTCAATCAATACATCATGCAGCGTACGTTGGGCGCTCGCTCGCTTGCCGACGGGCAACGGGGGATCGTCTTCGCAGCCGGTCTGAAGCTGATCATCCCCTTCATCGTCTGCATTCCCGGCATCATCGCGTTCACGCTGTATGCAGGCAAGATGCAGCAAGCCGGTGAGATTCCCGCGGTTGCGGAATTGGAAGAAGACGCCCCGATCAAGGAAGACAACAACACGCCTACGCTGAGAAAGTTCGAATCGGTCAAGGCCGCCCCGGCGGAGTCCGGCGTGGTGTTTCCCTTCGACGGCGACTTTGCCGAACTCTATCCCGAGCGTGCTCAAGAGCTGCTGGTATTCAATGCAGCGGTCGCCGGCACCGAAGTTCCCACCGGCGAAGACTTGGCCGGACTCAATGGCGGCGTGATCAAGGCGGCAACGAACAAGAACGAGGATCTAGACGCCCAGACGGAGTTGATCGGATACGACTACGACTCGGCCTTCCCGACGCTGGTAGCCAACCTTGTCCCCACGGGGCTGCGCGGCTTCGTGCTGGCTGCCCTGATGGGTGCGGTCGTCAGTTCGCTGGCGGCCATGCTCAACGCGGCCTCGACGATCTTCACCATGGACATCTACAAAGAGTACCTCAACAAGAAGGCCTCGCAGAAGACACTCGTGCTCGTGGGCCGATGCTGCGTGCCGGTGGCCGTGCTCGTCGGATGCATCATCGCCCCGAAACTCGCCGCCCCTGAGTACAAGGGCGCGTTCCACTTCATCCAAGAGTTCCAGGGCTATATCTCGCCCGGCATCCTGACGGTCTTCCTGTTCGGCCTGTTCGTACCCCGTACGCCCCGTTTCTGTGGCGTGATCGGCCTGTTGCTTTGCCCGGTCATTTACGGATTGTTGCACGTAGTCTGGGGCGACCAGATCGCGTTTCTCAACCGCATGGCCATCACGGTCGGCTCGCTGAGCCTGCTGTTGGCGGCAGCCACCGTACTGCTTCCTCTGGAGAAACCGGTCGAACTTCCCACGCAAAAAGATTTCGACATGACGTCATCCGGCGGAGCGAAAATGTGCGGGCTGGCCATCGTCGTCGCAACGGTCGCACTCTACGCGTACTTCTGGTAAACCAAAAGCTCAAAAGAACACATCCCCCCTTTCCAAGCCCACCGGCTGCGGCCGGTGGGACTCGCCCACGGGGGTGCCAGGGGCAGCTTGCCTGCCCCTGAATCGCAAGGGAGGGCAAGCCGCCCATGGCACCCTACGCGATGCGTGCCGGTCAATCGGCCTGCCCCAAAACCCGCTCGGCCGCCGTCTCACCGCCGTGGATGCAGTCGGGCAGTCCCACGCCGCGGAACGCATTGCCGGCCAGTTCCACGCCGTCGATCTTCTCGACGCCGGCAAAAATCCGTGCGACCAGTTCCTTGTGGCCGACGTGATACTGCGGCATGGTGCCCGGCCAATGGGCAATGTTGCAGTAGCACGGTTCGCCACGCACCTTGAGCAAGCCTTCGAGGTGCTTGGTGACCAGCGGGCGGAGCTGCTCGTCGGGCATCTCGGCCATCTCTTCCCGATTGGCTCCGCCGACGAATACCCGAAGCAGCACCTTTCCTTCCGGCGCGCGATGCGTATATTTCTGGCTACTGAAACTGCACGCGAGGATCGGACTGTTCTCGATCTTCGGAACGACGGCCCCCATACCGTCGAGCGAATGGCCCACCTGATCTCGATCGTAGCC
The DNA here is from genome assembly GCA_036447015.1 of Thermoguttaceae bacterium. Lineage (GTDB taxonomy): Bacteria > Planctomycetota > Planctomycetia > Pirellulales > Thermoguttaceae > JAZFUB01. Next base: position 2,144 of record JAZFUB010000235.1, read on the forward strand.
CAGCGAAACGATCGCCGTGCCGGAATGACAAATCGAACCCAGGTCGTTGCCCAGGTCCGCGTCGATCGGACTGAGCAATCGGGCGGAAGTGCCCGAGGGCGTGGCGATGATCAGCCCGTCGAACGGCGTGGGGTCTTCCACGCCTTTGGCCGACACGAGCCATCCGTTCTCGCTACGTTCGATCCGCTCGACCGGCGAGTTCAGTTGCACGGCCGCCTCGGGCAGTCGGGCGGCCATGGCGTCGATTAGGCAGGTCAGCCCCTCGCGTAGCGTGACGAACATGCTGTATCGGGCACCGCTCTCGGCCTTGGCTTTCGGCCCCTTACCTTTCGACCCCTTACCTTTCGACTGGGCCTTCATATTCTTGCGCATTGCCTTGATCAGGCTGCCGTGCTCGCGTTCCATTTGGCGGAACCGCGGGAGTGTGGCGTTGACGCTCAGCTTGTTCATGTCGGCCGCATAGACGGCCCCGACCAGCGGTTCGACCAGCCGATCGAACGCCTCGCGACCCAGCCGCCGACAGACGAACGAGGCCATGCTCTCGTCGGCTTCGTCCATGTGCGGCGGGATGAAGTATTCCATGGCGGCCCGAAGTTTGCCCAACGGGCTCAGCACGGGCGTGACGGCCAACGGCCACATCCGCGTCGGTGCCATCATCAAGAATCCGTCGGGCAATTTGTAGAGTTTGCCGTTATGGACCACGTAGGTCTGCCGATGGGCCGGGTTGGTCTGCACCAGTTGATCGGTCAGCCCGAGCCGCTCGCACAGATCGAGTCCCCAAGGGAACGTCGTGATGAAATTATCGGCGCTCTGCTCGACCTGGAAACCGTCTTCATGCACCGTCGAGATCACACCGCCCAGTCGCGATCCGGCCTCGAACAGCCGCACTTCACAGGTAGGGTCCAATTCGACCAGCCGATGGGCGGCCGCCAATCCGGAAATCCCGCCGCCAATGACAGCAACGCGTCGGGGGGTGTTTTGTGCGTCGTTCAAACTGCCTGCTCACGGTCAAGAGGAGGGGGGTGAGGTCGAAACGTTCCATTATATCATGGCCCGCGACTCTGCCCAGGCGGAATTGCGGTAAGGATCGAGCTGTAGGGTGGGCACTGCCCACCAAAACGCAATTGACGTGTTCGCTCGGTTCTTGGTGGGCGGTGCCCACCCTACCGACTTCGGCTACGAGAGCTGCTGGATCCGGCCTATCGCACGATCCGGCCGATATCGATCAGGTGCATCTGCCGCCCTTGGCCCGTATGCGGTGAGTCGATCACCACGCTGCGGCCGTCCGGGCTGAACCGCGGATGGGTGTCGCATCGCCACTCGCCCGCGTATTGCGGCGGCAGGTGAAAATGGCCCAGCGGGCATCGCCGGCCGGTGGCCACATGGTAGAGATAAGGGTTCTGTTGCCGACCGGCCCCTTGCGGATACGTGTCGTTGAGGATCCACGCTCCTCCCGGCAAATAGGCACAATGGCCGTTGTTCGGCATCACACCCTGGCCGACGATTTCGACCTTGCCGCCCGTCTTGTCTTCGAACAGATAGAACGCGTTGCCGTGCGACTCGTGCCACGACCAGGCGAGGATATTTTGCGGATCACGCCAAATGAAGTGCGACGTGCTGCCCGAGGGATCGACCACCCGCACATCCGATCCGTCCCGTGCGGCCGTCAACATCCGTGTGCCGAAGCTCCGCTGGCCTTCTCCGCGCCAACGATGCAGAAACTCGAACCGCGAACCGTCGGGGCTCACCAACAAGTGGTTGAAGTAATGCT
>JAZFUB010000236.1:0-5144 GCA_036447015.1 Thermoguttaceae bacterium
GAACCTGATCAGCGAGGCAACCCGGGGCGAAGGGGCTTGGATCGTCGACCGCCATGGTCGTCGCTTCTTGTTCGAGCACGACGAGCGGGGCGAGCTGGCACCTCGCGACATCGTCAGCAAAGCGATCGTCCGCCAGATGGAACTCACCAGGCACCCGAACGTCTATCTCGATCTGACGCACCTCGACGCGTCGGAGGTTCGCCGCCGCTTTCCCGGCATTGCGGCCATTTGTGCCGAGTTCGATCTGGACATCACGCAAGATCGAATCCCGGTTCGCCCGGGCGCCCATTATATGATGGGCGGCGTGACCGTGGACAGCGAGGGGCGGACCACGCTGCCGGGGCTCTGGGCCGCCGGCGAGTCGACCGCCAGCGGCCTGCACGGTGCGAACCGACTGGCCTCGAACAGCCTGCTCGAAGCGCTCGTCTACGGGAAGCATGCCGGCGAGGGTGTGTCGCGGGCAGCCGACGGGGTCGACGACGACTTCTCTGCCTTGATGATCGAGAATCCAATCATCGAGTCGACCGGCGAGCCGTTGAATCTGGCCGATATCCGCAATTCGTTGCAGAGCCTGATGTGGCGGCTGGTCGGCGTGCGGCGCGATGCGGAGGGGCTCGAAGAGGCCTCGGAGAACATCGACCATTGGAGCCGCTATGTGCTCGACCGGCAATTCTCCGACCCGGCCGGCTGGGAACTGCAGAACATGCTATGCGTTGCCCGGCTGATGATCGACGCCGCCCGGCTGCGCCAGGAAAGCCGTGGCGCCCATGTGCGTACGGATTTCCCCGAGATCGACGACGCGCACTGGAACCGGCACCTAACCTGCTCCAATATCCAGTGAGTCACCCCCGGCAAAGCCGTCCAATAGACGGAATGGACGGGAACGCAGCTAGTCAGCGACGCGGCAAACTAGCTGCGTCCCCGTTTCGATGCCCTCGCGACGGCCTCGAAGGCCCCCGTCTTTCGCCCCAGAATCTCCATCGCCTTGAAACAACAAGCCACCGACTCCGGGTGCGTCGGCACACGGCCGTAGACGAGCACCTTGCGCGGCCGGGCAGGCTTCACCAGCGGGGCTGCCGGCGCAGCCTCCTCGATTGCCCGGGCGGTTTGGGGCGTAACGACGTACGTGCGGTCGCGGTCCTGCGCAGCCGCGACGCCCACCGAGACCAGCAGCGGTATGGAGATAACAAACACGGGCGTTGCAAAGAAACTTCGTCTCATCGATGGTCTCCTTTTTCGTTGCTAGCTTGGTAAGTGTGAACAACCAAGTAGGTCAGGCACCCCGTGCCTGACGAATCGTCCGGAGAGCAAACTTGTCGTGTCTTGTCAGGCACGGGGTGCCTGACCTACTTGGCTCAGACCGCCTCGACGGCAAGCAACCGATCGACGGCCTGCTCGACCGAACTTCGCTTCTGCCGCGAGTTTTTGGAATTCATCTGCTCGAATTCGTAGAGCCAGTCGAGGTCGGCCGACAGGGTCGTCGGCTCGGACGCCTTCAGTTCCGCGTCCTGGACCGGCGTCGCAATCAGCCGCAGCATCGTCAGCAGATTCGTCTGATTCTCCCGGGCAATGATCTGATCGGTGCCGTTGACCAGACCATCGCGGTTGTAGTCGTAGGGATCGTCGATCAGGGCCAGGTCGGCCGCGCTGTGCTGGAAGTTGCGGGCGGCGATCTCGTCGGTCGCGTTGACGATCGTATTGATCGCCTGATCGCCCGCCTCGCCTGGGGCGCTGCCGAAGTAGAAGACATGGGGTTCGGCGAGGCCGGTGCGTTCGTTGGCCTTGACGGTCACCTTCAGCCACTGTTTCTCGATCGCGTTGTCGGGCCAAATGATCGTGACTCGGTCGGAGCCGTCGACCCCGGCGTCTCCGCGCACCGTAATCGGCAGCGGCGCGGGCCCGTCCGAGAAGCCATCGAGACCGCTTCCGACCTCGAAGCGGAAGTCGGCGGCGCTGAGATTGCCCGGATCCGCCGTGCGGGCGATATCGACCATGATGCCGTTGATGCCGCGTGTGTAGCTGGTGTAGTTGGCGAAGGTGGCCGTCTCGCCGGGCATTAGTGCCTGCTTGTCGAAAGCGATAGCCTGGTCGTCCTGTGCATTGGCCATCGGGTCGTTGCCGTCGAAGAACGAATTGTTGTAGAAGACGTGGCGGCCGACCACTTCGGCGGGAGTCCCCACGACCACTTGGTAGTCTTCCACCTCGCCGTCGTTGGCCAAGCCCGTGGGCAAGAGTCCGCCGGCCGTGCTCAGTCGGAAACGGGCGTACGTCGTTCCATTGACGACGTTATCGCCCGTGTCCTGGGGAACGGTGAACGCAAGCGATTGGACGCCGTCGGTGGTTCCCAGGTCATGGCTGGTGAAAATCTGTTCTCCCCAATCGTTCCAGTCGCCGTCCTGGTTGAAGTCGATCCAGGCGTCGAGGTAATTGGCCACCGTGTCGGCATATTGCAGATCGACATCCAGACTGGCGATCGTGGCGGCGGTGGTCTGGGCGGTCAGCACCGGCAGGGTCACGCCGTCCTCGTCGTCGACCGGCCCGGTCGTATCGTCGCCGTCCGCGTTCGCGGTGGGTTGGCCGTTGATCTCCACGTCCCAATTGGCTCCTAGGATAGGACCTGTCGGCAGGTGACGGGCTCCGTCGTCGGCCAACAGCGTCGGATACGGCGCCGGCGCATCGCCGAAGTCGAGCACCTGCGCATTGCCGAAGTCGACATCGGTAGCAATATCGCCCGGAGCCAATACGAGCGCATGCGTACCCGGATCGTCGGGATAGGTCTGCAACCATTCGGACTGCAGCACCTCGGCCACCAGGTAGGTGTCCGGTCGCAGGCCGGTGAAACGATAGTTGCCGTCGGCGTCGGTCACCGTGGACTGCTCGCCCGTGGTCAATTCGAGAGTCCAACTGGTGAGCTCACCAACCGAGAAGGGAACCAGATCGGAAATCACCAGAATCCATGTGCCGTTGGGATCCTCGCCGTCAAAGGCCGAGAGCATTCCTTCCGGTTGAAAGCTGCCCGTAAACGGCGAGGATCCGTCGAAGATGCGCGTGGTGGCTTCATCGTCCAGCACGGTGTTGATGAAGGACGCGCCGGAGCCGACATGGCTCATCAGTTCCACCCGCGTTCCACTCGGGCTGACCAGGAACGCATCCAAGTGGGGACTAAAGGGATGCGAGATGTTCAAGTGGACGTTGACGTCGACAAGCGGACCCGCAAGTCCGAAGGCCGATAGGGTGGTAAAGGTGGCCGTGTTCAAATCGGGGATCGCCCCCGCTGTGCCCACAACGGTCGTCGTGCTAACGGGCTCCAAACTGCCGTTGTCGTTGTGATCGAGATAGATCGTCCATCCCGGCAGGCCGGGTTCTGGGGGATCTCGATCGCCGTCACCGTCGAAGTCGTACCATTTGCTGCCTTGGATCTCCCCCGGCTGCCAGTTGCCGAAGTCAATGCCCGAGTAGACCCGGCCATGGCTAAGACGGATCCGGCGTGTGCCGGGGGTTCTCGGAAAGGTCTGCTCCCAACCGGGCTGCTGCACTTCGGTCACCATGTAGGTGCCCGTCGGCAGATGCTCGAACCAAAACTCGCCATTCTCGTCGGTCGTCGTGCTTGCCTCGCCGAACACAAGGTTGTCGAGCAAGCCGGTCTGACCACCGTAGCCACGGGCGATCGCGTAGGCGATCTCCGGCGTGGGGAGGAACAGGCTCATTGTCTCCGACTGGCCTGTTCCCACGCTTTCGGTCAAATAGGCGTCCAGGCGGTTTCCGTCGGAGTCGTAGACGTCCAAGCGGCCAATATCCGAGTAATCATCGCCGATAAAATCGATACTGACCATTGAAACGAGCGTCGAGAAGTCGATGCGCAAACGGCGAGTTTCACTCCAGACTTCGCCCGCGTCGTTGGCCAGCACGTTGCCGCCGGTCGAGGCCAGACCGCTGGTCGCGGCATGGACCGTATTGGCGGAAACCTCGGAGCCGACCGCCGTCAGGGTTGCTTCGGCGACGATCGTGTTGAGCACTTCGTTGGCGTCGTAATCGTCCGGTTCGATCGCGGTGGCATCGAGTCGGCCGTTCTCATTCTCATCCAGGTAGAGGGTCCAGCCCGACAGAGCCGGCTCGCCGACATCGTGGGTTCCGTCGCCGTCGAGGTCGTTGAACTTGGTGCCACGGATCCCGCCGGGAGGTCGCCAGTTGCCGAAGTCGAGGTTCGCGACGTGATCGCCCGGAGCCAGCACTACCGCGTGTGATGTCCGACCGCCGGCACCGGAGAGGTTCAGTTGCAGGCGATACGACTCGCGATTGCCGCTTTCGACAAGCAAGAACGAGTAGGTTCCGCTTGGCAGCGGCGGTGTGAAGTTGTCGTTGGAGGTGCCAAGGTCCCGCAGAATATCGTCGCCGATGTCCAAAGCACTGAAAGAAGTGTCGCCAAACGCACTCCTGTAGGTTGCTGAATCATCTATGGCCAAGTAGGTGGTATTCGTGCTCGAACTGTGATCGAGAACCTTGATCGAATCGAGGGTCATGCCCAGTGGCACCATGATGCTGAAAACATCATCCTCGCTCCCGACACCAACCGCCCCAGCGATCTGGTTGCCGCCGGACTGCACGCTGAGCGTGGTCGGCGCTGTCCTGAGGTTGGATAGGTCACCATCGTCTGTCTCATCCCAAACCACGAAACTATTGTCGGGAAAGGTTTGCTTCCAGTCAGACGGCTTGACCTCGGCGACGGCATACGTGTACGGTTGTAGGCCGGTGAATGAGTACCGCCCATCGGCGTCGGTGGTCGTGCTCGGCTCACCAAACACGAGGTTGTCGAGCATGCCGGTATGGCCGGCGTCACCGCTGGCGATGACATAATGGATGCTTGCCGTCGTGCGGGTCACGATCATGGTTTCGACCACCCCGTCTCCCAAATCGGCCGTGAGATACGTGCCCAGCAGGTTATCCCAAGAGTCATAGGCTTCCAGGCGGCCGACGTCCAGCACGTCGTTACTGATGAAGTCGATACTTGCCGCCGATACGGGTGTGGAAAAGTCGACTCGCAAGCGCCGATCGGTATTTACCGACCAGGCCTTGCCCGCATTGTGGGCGAACAGTCTGGAACCGGTCGAGGCATACTCGCTGGTCTCGGACTTGACTTGGTTGCC
>JAZFUB010000237.1:0-3824 GCA_036447015.1 Thermoguttaceae bacterium
GCCCAATCCACGTAGATCGTGTCGGTAGGCAGCAGGGGGACGTCGTCGGTGTTCGTGTCCGTGCGGCTGGAAAGCACGATCTTGTCCGACCACCCCGACGGCTGGTCCACAGCAAGGTTGAGATCGTCCGGAGCGTCGCCGGTATACAGATTGGAAGTCGCGCCGCTGTCGTCGGCAATCGTGCGGATCTGTATGGTTCGTGTTTCGACGGGCAAGGGCCCGATTCGAACGTCGATCGTCGGCGCAAATGTCCCGTACGAAGCGGCATCGATCCAGTCTCCATCATCCAGGCGATACTGGAGCCGATCGACCTCGTTGAGCGTAATCGCGTTTCCATTTCCAAGCGGATTGAGATTGTCCAACGTCTCAACGGAGGAACTGCCCGTGAACGTATACATGCGAGTGACGTCGTCGTACGAGCCGGAGCCCGTCAACGTCAACGGAACATCCAGTACGTCGAAAATGTCATCGCCATCGCCGTCGCGCCAACCCAACATTTCAAGTGACGTAGCAGAACTGGTATGGTTGGAGTACGCAGGATTCTGCAAAGAATCCTCGGCCATGATGCTGGCCACTCGCGTCGCCGGGCTCGGATGGTTATCCACTGCGTTGAGATTCTGGGTATTGTAATAGCCGGAACGCTTATAATAGGATGCCGAGTCGGGGTATTCGTCGAGAGCGTAGAAGACATGTGCCGTTTCGTGGGCAAAGACTTGCCCCATGTCGCCGATGCCCCAACCGTCATTGTCGTAAGTCATCACCAGAAACGGTCCGCCCAGATAGGCGTAGGCAAAGTCTCCGTTGGTGAATTCCCCGTTGGCATCGTCCGAGGAGTCGACAACGAAGACCGTATAGGCCCAATCGACATTGTTGTCTACGCGCCGGTCGTCGTTGAACTGCCTGATGCCGTCGAACCCGGTGGAGTAGCCGGCCGAACCGAGAAACTGGTCGATCCACAGAAACTGGTCGTCACTCGATCTAGTGATTGGCTCGTAGTCCGTGTCAAAAGGAGTGTCTGCGTTGGTGAAATCAACCGTAAAGTCAAGCGTGCTGGTGCTGTCTTGGGCCGCGAAAACGGTTTCCCACCAGTCGAGCCCTTCGTTGATTTCGCTCTTCACCAGGCCTATTTCAGCGGTCGTCCAGTTTTCGCTCTGTGGGTCGATGCCTCCGTCCGACTCCATCAGCACAACGGTCACGTGAACGTCGCCGATCATGGTTTCGCTGGTGTCGGAATCCTGTGCGCCGAAGGGCCGCCCTCCCGTGGGAGGCGAACCGGCCGCCGTGGGAGCGTTCTTCTGCAATCGATCGGCGGCAAGAAACAGGTCGTCCGAGAGTCGGATCCCCATCCCGGGAACGTACGGCGGTTGCTCGGACGAATTCACCCCGGACCGGTCGTCGGCTGCGACTTCCAGCGTCGGCGACGAATCGGGGATCGCGTATTCCAGTGGCACGACGGAAGGTTGCAGCGAGAGCAGCCGACGGTCCTCCAATCGCTCCAGCCGCAGCCGGCGCACGTGCCGGCCGAGGCGACCTCGTTGTGGAAGCCGTCCCGCCCCACAGGAACATCCCCGATCGGCAGTTGGACGTCTCATGGCGATTGCCTTCAAAAACCGAGAGTAGCACGTTTCTCATGGAAACATATGAACACATTGTACCACCCGTAAGGGAGACGTGTCAAACCGTCTGCCGTCGGCCGCAGGACATCTGCAAAGTCGTTCGGGTGGCACGTCCCTGAGGCACGAAGGGCGTGGGGACACCGCGAAAGCCACGCCCTTCGTGCCTCAGGGACGTGCCACCGGAGACATCTCCTCCACAAAAACCGACTTTGCAGATCTCCTGCCATCGGCCGCGGAGACGAGACACGCCATGCTTGGTACAATATGGGCAATCGACGCACGCCGTCATGTTGTCGTCCCAGTCTCGCCCTTGGAGCTTTTGCCGATGAAATTCGCCGCATCACTCGTGTTGCTGATCTGGCTGACGGTCGGCCCGTTGGACGCAAGAGAATTGACGTCGCCCGACGGGCAGATCGTCGTTGCGCTGGACGTGACCCACGGCGGCGGCCTCGGCTACAGCGTGGCTTACCGGGGCAAGCCGATCCTCGGCCAGTCGCGGCTGGGGTTGGAGCTCGAGGACATGCCCGCTCTGGCGGAAGGTTTTCGAGTGGTGAACGTCACCACCGATTCGCATGACGAGATTTGGCGTCCGGTCTACGGCGAACGGAGCAGAATCCGCGATCATTACAACCGGATGGCCGTCGATCTCGAAGACGAGCAGAAACCCCCGCGACGGCTGAGACTCACCTTTCGCGCGTACGACGAGGGAGTTGCGTTTTGCTACACGATCCCCCGGCAGCCTGCGCTGAAGCGGATCCACGTGACACGGGAGAACAGCGAATTCGTCTTCCTCGACGACCACAAGGCATGGGCCGTCTACAGTGCCCAGGGCGAGTACCATGAGGTGCGTCTCGGCGAACTGAAGCCCGGCTGCGAACGGCCGCTGACCGTCGAGTGTGCGGAGGATACGTTCGTGGCCCTGGCAGAAGCCCGGCTGGTCGATTATGCCCGCATGAAGTTCTCACCGATTCCGGGGCGGCCTCACGGACTCGTCAGTTCGTTGAGCAGCAGCGTCGAAGCCGAGTTGCCGCTGACCACGCCTTGGCGAGTGATCATGCTCGCGAAGAGCGCCGGTCAACTATTGGAGAACAACGACATTCTGTTGAACCTCAACGCCCCCTGTGCCATTGAAGACACCTCCTGGATCCGACCGGGCAAGGTGATCCGTGAAGTCACGTTGACGACCGTCGGCGGCAAGACGTGCGTCGATTTCGCCGCCAAGCACGGTCTGCAATACGTGGAATTCGATGCCGGTTGGTACGGACACGAGTACTCCGCCGACTCCGATGCCACGACCGTGAACGTCGATCCGCGGCGATCGCCCGGACCGCTCGACCTGCCCGAGGTGATCCGTTACGCCGAGCAACGGGGCATCGGAATTCTTCTGTACGTCAACCGCCGGGCTCTCGAGAAACAAATCGACGACGTGCTTCCGCTGCTTCAAGCATGGGGCATCAAGGGTGTGAAGTACGGCTTCGTCAACGTCGGCAGCCAACAGTGGACCTCCTGGCTGCACGAAGCGGTTCGCAAAGCGGCCGCTCACCGACTGATGGTCGACGTCCATGACGAATACCGGCCCACGGGCTACTCGCGGACCTATCCGAACCTGATGACGCAGGAAGGCATCGGCGGAGACGAAACGGCCCCCTCGAACGAGCAAACGCTGACGATTCTCTTCACCCGAATGCTGGCCGGTGCCGGCGACAACACGATCTGTTACTACGACTCGCGGGTGACTCGCAACGCCAGCCACGCCTACCAACTGGCCAAAACCGTCTGTGTGTACAGCCCCTGGCAGTTTCTCTATTGGTATGACCGTCCCGCCGCATCGCCTCGAAAAACGGGTGGGGCCGGCGGGTCGAGCAATACAATCGGAGAGGAGCCGGAACTCGAGTTTTTCGACCACGTGCCCACGGTTTGGGACGAGACGAAGGTGCTCCACGGACAGATCGGCCGCTACGCCGTCATCGCCCGACGCAGCGGCGAGCGATGGTTCATCGGTTGTATGAACAGCGGCGAGGCCCGCACGCTCGAAATCCCTCTGACGTTTCTCGATCCGGACAAGCCATACACGGCCCACGTCTATAGCGACGACGCAACCGTGCCGACACGAACGCACGTAAAGATTGATCGTCTGCCGGTAAACGCCAAGGACGTACTCAAGGCAACGATGTCAGCCCAAGGCGGCCAAGCGATCCGCATCGAGCC
>JAZFUB010000238.1:0-4828 GCA_036447015.1 Thermoguttaceae bacterium
TTCCAGGATCAGCTCTTCGAAGTGAGCGAACTCGGCAGACGGCTGCTCGGTGTGTGTGGTATTGAGCGTCCCGCCGGGAGAACGCGTCGTGCCAGCCTGGACTCGGAGGGCGGTCGTCCATAATGTTGCTTGGAGGGGGTATGAGCCCGCCGAGATCCGCGGCTGACGGGCTCGCAGACCCGGAGTCGAAAAGGGCGACCACGCTTGCCGGGCGTAACCGGAATGAGAGTGGGTAATCGAGTAACGGATCGCCCCAAAGAAACATTCGCCCCGGGTTGCCCCCTTCTTTCTTTGTCGCTCTCCATCGATCCGTTTAGCTGTCGCCGGTACGGCGACTTGGCCAAAAGTGTGTTGACGACCAAAGCCGCCGTGCCGGCGGCAGCTAAACGGGGTGGTCCATTTTTTTCCGGCCGCGTCCCGTCGCGCAACAAAAAGGCCCCGGATCGGGCGCGATCCGGGGCCGGTTGCATCTTTTCGGAGCCTCTTTACTCCTCAATGATCACGCGGAAGCCGACGTTGTAGACCTTTTGGTACGACTCGTAGGCGAAACGGATCGTGCTGCCGGAATTGGCCGGCCGATCGTTCCAGGAGCCGCCTCGGGCCACCTTCTTGTCCTTCAGGTTGTCGCCGTTTCGGCCGTCGTTCTCGTCGTATGGATACGAACGGTAGCTCGACCGGGTCCACTCGCTGACGTTGCCCACGATGTCGTACAGGCCCAGCGGGCTGGCGTCGTATTGCTTGACGAAGTCGACCACGATCCACTTGTCGGTAAACCGATCGTCACGCAACGGGAACAGATAGTCGGCCGGATAGTCCTTCCGTTTGTGAACCTTGCTGCCGCCGTCCCAACTGACGTACAGCCGTCGTCGCGAGGCGTCGGCCAGGTTGGCCCATTTGGAGAAGTCGGTGTCGCGATCGCCGTAGAAGAACTGCTTGTCGGATCCACCCCGGGCGGCCCATTCCCATTGGGCTTCGGTCGGAAGGGTGACCTTCTTGCCGCTGCTCTTCGAGAGCCACTGGCAGAACCGCATGGCGTCTTGCCACGAGATTCGGGCGACCGGCTGATCGGCGTGGTTGGCGATATAGCCCGGCACGGCGTGGTCCTTGCCGGTCTCGTCGAGATAGCGCGTGTCGTGATCCGGATCGAACGCGGCATACTGGGCGTTGGTCACTTCGCACTCGCCCATCCAGAACTGGCGATCGATGCCGACGACCGCACGGGGTGCTTCGTCGGCGAACCCGTCTTGGGTTCCCATGACGAACTGACCGGCCGGAATGCGCACCAACCGTATGGCGATGCCGTCGGCCAGATCGACGTCGATCGTCGCGCCCGGTTTGGCCTTGAACGGGAATCCGGCGGCCTTCAAACCGTCGGGGCCCGGCTTCTCGGGCTGCTCGGGAATGATCGGTTCGATCGGCTCTTTGCCTTTCAGCGAGGTGAAAACGATCCGCATCTCTTCCTCGGGATTGTCGTCGATGCCCGCGTAGAGATCGGCCAGATCGTTGCGCCGCTCCTCGTAATGCGGGTTGTTCCACATGCCGCGATGCGGCGAGTTCAGGTCGATCCAGGTATAGAGCCGATCCCAATCCTCGGCGCTGAGTTCGACGGAGTGGTGTCCCTTCTTGAACATTCGGACCAACGGGCTGGTCGAGGCGTGCCATTCCATGGCGTTGTACATGTCGAGATCGCTTTCGGGACCCCAGTGCCGTGTGTAGGCAACCAGGTTCAGGTACGACCGGTCGTTTCGCCAGTTGTCGGGATTGCCCTTCTCGAACGAGGGGCGACCGTCTTTGGCGAATTTCTCGTCGTTATGGCAACCGACGCACATCCGGTCGAGCATCGGCTGGATCTCGGCCGCATAGGAGAACGGACGGACCGGGCCGTGCCACGGCTCGATCTGACGCGGGGCACGCTGTCCGGCCAGCGCTCTGCGGGCGGGCGTGGCTTCGTTGAGGTCTTCGTGGCAGCCGTTGCAGGCGAGCCGTTCGCCGGGCATGCCAACCATCCAGCTTCGCATCAATTGGACCGCCGCGCCCTCCTCGTCCAACGGTTGGATGGCCAGCGGCGTATTGGCCGGGGCGGTGAAGCAGAACGAACCGTCCGCTTCGACCGGCACGGTGCCCAACATCCGCTTGATATCCCAACCCGCCTCCAACCCACACGACTCGTGACCGCCGCTACGCATATAGCCATAGTGGTAGGAGAAGACGCGCAGACTCTTGACCGTGTCGCGAGGAATGCCCTTGAGGCCCCTTCCGTCGTAGACATTCGTGCAGAAGATCGTCGTCGGCTGGCCTGCGACCGTCCGGTCGACCAGGACCGGCGGACGCCGGCGCGGCACGAACGGGATCGGCTCGAACACATCGTAATCGGCATCCTCGTACAGGACCGTCATGTTGTCGAAAATGTCGACCAGACAGAGCGACCATTTGCCGCGGTTCTTCGCGGTCGGACAACCCTTCATCGAGACGAGGAAGTATTTGTCGCTCAGCGGCCAGGGCGTCTGGAACGTGTAGGTCTGACCGCCACCTTGGTTGTCGTGGACATTGCCCACCACGTCGCGCCCGAAGCCGGGGATCTCCTGCACGCAGCCGGTCTTCTCGGCCGGGAAGACCTCGGGATGGATGTTGATGCCGGAGTTCTCGGGTCCCCAGATCTTGTCTTCCGGATGGTTTCTAAACGGATACTTCCGCGCGAGCTGCCAATTGATCAGCATCAGCCGGCCGGTCTCGCTTTTGGCATGGTGACCGCTGACCAGGCCCACGGCCATGCTCGGTTGGTCGGGGATCGGTCGGGCGTGGACATAGGCGGTCGGGAAATAGGACCCGCTCCCCCAGAGTTCCATCTGGCCCGTGCCGTCGGGGTTCATGTGGAACAGATAGCGCGAGAAATAATGCGGCGTGTCGGTATATTCCCAACGCAGGTACATCAGCCGACCGGTCTGCATCACGCGGGGATGCCAATCGCTGTCCTGCTCGAACGTGAGTTGGCGAACCTCGGCCCTGTTCGTGTCGACCTTGTAGAGGTTCGTCATCGCCTGGCTGCCGTTCACACAGGGCAGGCCTTGCATACCGGCCGTCGAGCAGGCCGCGATCACACCCTGCTCGGGCAGGTAGCAACCGTCGAACCATTGCACGTCCTTCTGATCGTCGGGCGTGAGTTCCCTCAGGTTCTTACCGCTACGGTCCACCTCGAGAATGGCCCAGTTGCCGTTCTTGCCGACACCGGAGAACATGATCTTCTCGCCCGAGAAGTCGACGTCCATGTGTTTCATGACGCCGTCGCCCGCCGAGCGATGCAGCGTCTCGACCTTCGCTTCGCCACGAAGGTTCGACAGGATCGAGATCTCGTTGTTCCAGCCCTTGCGTTTGATCGTGTCGCTCGTATAGGCGTTGAGGCTTCGGTTTGCTTCGCCCTTGCGTCGGATGACCGCCAGACTGTCGAAATCCAACAAGGGGTTGGCCAGCGTGGCCTCGCGAATCAGTCCTTTCAACGCCTCTTTGGCTTCGCCGTCGTTCTCGTTGTCGGCCAGTTTCGTCTCGATCGCTTCGAGCCGAGCGAGAAACTCCTTGCCCTGGGGATACTTGTCGCCCAGTTGCGACAGATCCTCGATCACCCGGCGCGCCGAAGCGGCCGTATTGACCGGGACATCGCCATTGTTGACCGCCCAAGCGGACATAGCCGCCGGGCCGAGCCCTACGGCCGTCAAGACCGCAACGACGACGATTCGTTCGAACAGATTCTTTCGCATAGCATTCTCCGTTTAAGAACCATTCCCATAGGGAAGTGTCAGGCGTCCGCCCGGATCCAACTCAAGACATTCAGCATACCCCCGCGGGATGGCTATGTCAACTGAACTTGGGCCTGTTGTTCAAGGGGGAAATGCTGGTTTCTCGAAAAACCAAGCCCACCGATGGCAATCGGTGGGACTCGTTGGATGCCACCCCGGCAGCGATCAACTCGCATGTGACCGATCTACTCGATACAATCGCGAAACTCGAGGCGGCACGACCGGCTGGCGATGATGCTCGGCCGGAGTCCCACCGATTGCCATCGGTGGGCTTGGTTTTGTGTTGTCGCCGTTGCTACTCGATGTTGCGAACGGGGAGAGTCGCTTCCTTCAGGGCAGGCTCCAGGGCAGACTCCGACAGGCTGTGGAAAATGGAGGCCCGCCGTGGTACATTGGAGGGCGTCTTCGGTCCGGATCGGGGCGGGTTTGATCTTGCCCGGGCTGACATCAATGGGAACTTTTGGATCGTGCAAGGGAGCCGGCGAATGAAAAGACGCGATTTTCTCAAGACGACAGCGGGTGTCGCGATCGGCTTGCCTCAGATCGTTCCCTCGTCGGCGTTGGGCAAGGACGGCGATGTGGCGCCCAGCAATCGAATTACGGTCGGTTGCATCGGCGTGGGCAGTCGCGGGAGCGGCGTGTTCCGCGGGTTTCTCTCGCTCGAAGATGTCCGGGTCGTGGCGGTCTGCGATGTGAATGCCCACCAGCGGGCGGCCGCCGTGCGGCGCATCGACGATCATTACCAGACGACCGGCTGCGAGGCCTACCACGACTATCGGCGGTTGCTTGCTCGCGACGACGTCGACATGGTGATCATCGCCACGCCCGATCACTGGCACGTCGTGACGGCATTGGCCGCTGCCCGGGCCGGCAAGGACATCTACTTGGAAAAACCGATCGGAGTCACCCTGGCCGAAGCCCGGGCGTTGCGCTCGGCGGTGAAGAAATACGGTACCGTGTTCCAATTCGGCACCCAGCAACGGTCCGACGGCCGTTTCCGTCAGGCCTGCGAGCTGGTGCGCAACGGTCGCATCGGC